>JAUZOF010000508.1 GCA_030706585.1 Bacteroidota bacterium | reverse complement strand
GTCGCCACGTCAGACAAAAGCTGGATGTATGCTGTGCCGCTGCTTAACCCATTGGCATAGCTCATGGCATCGGCAAGGGTTCCGCTGCTGACCCAGGAGGATGGTGCCGCGCCGTCTGTACCCGCCAGGCCCCATTGGGCTTCGGGTATGACATACGTAAACTGATCTGAAGCACTTGTTGCACTGGTACCCCCTGCTGTGGTAACGGTAACATCCACTGCTCCGGCACTGCCAGCTGGAGAAATAGCTGTTATCTGTGGGGCTGCATTAACTGTAAAACTGGTGGCATTAGTTGAGCCAAATTTCACGGCGGTAGCGCCTGTAAAGTTCGTTCCGGTTATCGTTACCGTAGTACCTCCTTCTGTTGAGCCTGATGTAGGTGAAATACCGGTAATGGCTGGTGGTGGTGCTGTAGTAAAACTCACTTCTGTTCCATAACTTGTCCCGGCTTCATTAGTTGCATAAGCTCTTACTTTGTAAGTAGTATTGGCAGTTAAACCGGTTATAGCTGCAGTAAAGACACCTGTTGCTGATGTTGCGCCTAAATCTACTTTGGTATTAGATGTGGTGGGCGAACCTGCTGTATTCCAACAAATGCCATAAGATGTAGGAAACGGCACTCCTAAATTGGTAACATTTCCATTACCGGTGGCTGTAGTTAAACCAATAGCACTTACAGCCTGTGTAGTTACTGTAGGTGCTATACTCAGCACATAAATGTACTGTAAGTAATCTAATGTGGAATAGCTGGTACCATTAAACCATCTGAAAGTAAAAGTGGTATAAGGTGAGCCATAATCATTTGCTACCGGATTGAATTTCAATGTGCCTGCTACAAGATCGGCCTTCGCAATTTCCTGATTCAATACAACTGCCTCGCCGGCATCAACAATATTATTGCTATTAGCGTCCAAATACAGGGTTCCTTTGCTGGTTAATGTAGTTATTTTGATCTTTGTCAATAAATCTTTATCCACACTGGAGAAAAGAAAATCGTTTAGTTCAAAAGTGTACGTTTCGTTGGCAGAAATAGTAGGTGCCGGAGGAATGGTTGGTATGGATAAAGCCATTGGTTGCCCTGAAAGACCACTAACAATATCTTGTGGCGAACTACCATCCAAATTGCATTTACGGATTTTTTTTGTGTTCATTTCTCCAAAATAGAGTTTATTCTCCACATTGCTTACAGCCATCTGAAACGTACCGTTGGAACTGTCAAAGACCAATGTAGGCGTTGTAGAACAAGTCATATCAGTAGTCATCACCTTGTTATCCTGCCAATAAGCCAGATATAGTCTTTGATTTTTTTCGTCAATGGTCAACCCCGGCATAAAATTAGAAACGGTCATCAGTGTTTCAACGTTCGTTCCATCAAGATTGCAACGCATAACACTATTAGATGCAGATTGCTCTGTCCAATAGAGTTTTTGTAGCGTTGTCGAGATAGTCAGATTGTAGGTTTGTCCATTGGAAATAGGAGAGGTTACAATAACCTCCATGCCTGTTCCATCCAAATTACAACGTCTTATAATAACATTACTACCACCTCCAAACTCGGAGAAGTACAATTTATTATGTATTAAATCAAGCGCTAACCCTCCGATCAGCTTTGAACCTGTATATAGCGCTTGTAGGTTGGTGCCGTCTGTATTTGCTTTTTTTACAGATGACCTATCACCCCAATACAATATACCTTTATAGAAATCGGTTTCCATGTCATAGGTTTGACCAGATAGTGCGACTGATACTTTGACATCGGTTCCATCTAACTTAGCAGAGCTAATGTTGTTGCTAGGAATGCCCCAATAAATTCGATCCTGAGCTTTAACGGCTACTTGGAGGGTTATTAAGAAGATAAATAAAAGGGTAAAAGTTTTTCTCATATTGGTTGTTTATTGTTTACATTTTCCGTAAAAGCCAATCTTTCAGGCGATGCTATTGTGATTCTCTTTTTTGAGCATAGTGAACCCGTGGTGCATATTGACACCTATGGGTTTGTATGACATGTAAGGCCACAAACCTGTGCATTGGCCTCCGGCTCTGTTGCCGGAATGGCTTTCTCTTTGATTTGACGGTAAGATTTTTCCCCTCGAAGTGATTATTGAATTCGCATAGAGACCTTTTCTTTTTCAGTACGGGAGCTGACGTCAAAAAAAACCTCTCAGGAGAGACAGTTTGTCTTTAGCGAACGCACAAATGTATGGAAAATCGAAAAGTGAGGTGTTTCATATTTACAAAATCGGTGTTCCATATTTACAAATTTCTATTGTTTTGGCGGGTTTATTGCGGTTACGGACGCAAAACTTACCCATAGGCTGGAAAAATTCAATAAAAATTTGACAAAAGGAATAATGGCACAATTTTCCGGTATTAGATAAATTGCCCAATACCGGCCGGATAAAGTCGGCTGGTATTGGGCAATTTAATCTTTACGCGTAATGCGATAGGCATTAATCCCGAAAAGCTAAAAGGCACTCCTAATTCTTATCACATGAACGATTTGCCTGAGTTTTCTTCTCTTTGTAGATCGACACCGCTTTTCGGATGGAAGTCAGGCCAAACTGTTCCGGGTCGAGGTCTTCGGACTTAACAAAAAATGCTTCAGCCACATCGTCGGCCGCTTGCAATGTCGAAAAGTCAGAAATGTTACAGACAAAAAAGAAATCGAGCGTGGGGATATTCATCCCTGAGTAGCAATACCAGTTGGGCAGAGAAAAAAGGATCTCCGAACTCTCCACAGTCAGATTGAGCTCCTCTTTGATTTCACGGGCAATGGTTTCAGCGGAGGTCTCTTCCATATCGGTAAAACCACCCGGCAGATCGAGTGTCCCCTTGACCGGTTCTTTACCGCGGCGACAAACCAGCAGCTCGCCCTGTTCATTTTCAATAAATGCAGCGGTAGCCGCCGAGGGATTGAGATAATAGACAAAACCGCAATCGGCACACTTTTTTGATTTCACGTTGTTCTCAATGAAATGCTGCGACCCACACACCGGGCAATAACGGAAAATATCGAGGCAATGACTCATAGTTTTAGGTTCAATTTTGAGTAACAGTAGCTGAAAATGCTTCAGCAAATTTACTGTATATTTGTCACAGAATAATGCGATCGGCCAATTATACGCATTATCAATATTTACCTGACCACCATTTTTCAATCATGACTGACACGAACCTACTCCGCAAAGCATTTTTATGCTGCACAGCTTTGGCTCTTTGCATTTTTGCCTCAGCACAAAAACCAGAAACGCTTCGTTTGTGGTACGATCAACCGGCTTCCAAATTCGAAGAAGCCCTTCCTCTGGGCAACGGACGATTAGGCCTGATGGTGTATGGTGGAGTAAAAGATGAGTTGTTGAACCTCAACGAAGGTTCTTTTTGGTCGGGAGTTCCCTCCAATACCAACCCGACTCCCGACGCT
>JAUZOF010000507.1 GCA_030706585.1 Bacteroidota bacterium | reverse complement strand
TAAAGTATATTCAAAAAAACATAAGCCGGGAGTCCCCGGCTTATGCCTTTCATTACTCCTTTCGATATTATTCGCAGGAGTCTCCTCCCTGACGTTCGTTGGTTGTAAGTCAGGATATGATGAACTAACTCCCGCCAAAAAGGACACAGTAAAAACCGATTCGGGAGCCGTCGTTATTCTCAAACCATCCGATGTAAAAGACTACGATAAGTACTATAAGCCGCAGGAGATGAAGAATATGGATGTTCTCCGCAGCGACAGTAAATGGTCTTTTGTACGCAGTAAACAGTCCACCCATTTTTTCGTATTCTGGGAAGCAGGATTTGGCAGCGATCCGAATGCAAGTACCGTAACCGAAGCCATGCGCATTGACGTGGACGATATGCTGAAAAAAGCGGAAGAATTCTACAACATGAACGTCAATACGCTGAAATTTGCTCAAGTCGGAAGTGGAAAATCGAACCTGGATAAGTATAAAATGCAGATTTATCTGCTCTACCAGAGCGAATGGTTGGCAACAGGAGGCGGATACGATGACGTGATCGGTGCCCTATGGGTAAATCCGGGAACTTGTAAACCGGTAGGTTCTGTCATTGCGCACGAGATCGGACACAGTTTCCAATATCAGGTGTATGCCGATGCTCTTGCGACGGGATTATGTGCGAATGATTTTACCCGCGGATTCCGGTATGGTTACGGAGGCAATGGAGGAAACGGCTTCTGGGAACAAACCGCACAGTGGCAATCCTACCAGTCGTATCCGACTCAGGCCTTTGACTCTTACAACTTTGGCGTATATGCCGAAAATTACCACCGTCATATTTGTCATGAATGGCAGCGCTATGCGAGCTATTTTATTCACTATTACTGGGCAGATAAACACGGTATTGATTTTATTGGTAAACTCTGGCGCGAAGCGAAAAGTCCGGAAGACCCGATTCAGGCCTATATGCGCCTAAACAGCGTGACTGTTGACCAGATGAATACCGAATTATACGATGCTGCTACCCGTTTTGTCACCTGGGATCTGGATGCCATTCGCGCAAATGGAGCCAACTATATCGGTAAACACACGTATAAGTTTTATCAACTGACCGACGGAACTTATCAGGTGGCATACGCAAAATGCCCCAGTTCAACAGGCTACAATGTTATTCCATTAAATGTTCCGGCAGCTGGGACGGTTGTTTCGACCTCATTCTCAGCCCTGAATCCGGGTGCGGCATTAGCCCCGGGCGATCCGGGACAATATTCCGAAGACGGAAAAACGCTGACGAGGACTACTTACAACAGCAGCTCCCTTACCCGTGCCGGATGGCGCTATGGATATGTGGCTTTACTGAGCAACGGTCAGCGCGTTTACGGCGATATGAACCGTAAGTCTTCCGACAATGTGGACTTTACCGTTCCGGTAGGATGTACTAAATTATGGTTTGTTGTGATGGGAGCTCCTTCGACCTATCTGCCCTGCGCCTGGGATGAAAAAGAGAGCAACGATGATCAGTGGCCGTACACGGTTAAATTTACAAACACAGACCTTTTGGGTAATATTACCATTAATCCAAATGATACCCCGAAAGATCTGACCTTGACCTATAACCTGTCATTTGCAGCTGATGCGTCAGCTTATTCAGGTACAACCGTTAATCTGAATACAACCGGAGATATAGCCAAAGTGGCTCAGGCATTGGTGATGCAGCCATCAGCAGTTCAAAGCGCATTGCTGGGAGCCAAAGCGACTCCGCAGGAAGGTAAGATCGCCTTTGCAGCAGTTGAATCAACCGGTTCGCTCAATTACAACACAACGGCAAACGGGCTGGGCTTCTGGTTCGACAGTTCCGGCAATGTGATTGGATGGGGAAAAGACAATGATAGTAAGTTGTTTAACGAATTTGTTTCAAGCAATTTCGAATTTACCATCGGACAATATCCGGGCAAAAGCAAAGCCGGTGACAAATACACCGTGAAGGAGGCGTTTGTTTACACTAAAAACAGTAAGCAATATCAGGTGACATTTGTCTTTAATGTGACGATAAAATAAAAGTAAATCAACCGGGGCAGACACATGAAGCCCTCAGGCAGGCCGCTTCATGTGTCACCCTAATCAACAAAAGGAATTGATGAAACCATACCTTCTACCGATGATATTGGGACTGGCAATCCTTTTCAGTTGTTCCAAATCTAATGAGCCTGTCGAAACAAATGAACAGACAACGTCCCTCCAGACAGACAGTCTACTGGTAGCTCAGATTAATATCACGACTGAGAATGCTGCTCCGGTGAATTCGAAGGAGACTTATGTCAATTGCTCGATTACGGTAAAATCAGACAATAAAAGCTGGAATTATTCAGGCAACGGAAAAATCAGAGGAAGAGGAAATTCAAGTTGGCTCTGGTATCCTAAAAAGCCGTACCGGATAAAGCTGAATGATAAGGCTGAAATGCTTGGCTTAAAATCGGAAAAGGATTGGGTTTTACTGGCAAATTATCGGGACCCGACCCATTTGATGAATACCTTTGTTTTCACCACCGGACAAGGACTGGGAATGTCATTCACCAATCATGTCAGATATGCTGAAGTAACCCTGAACGGAGACTATATCGGACTTTACATGTTTACAGAACAGGTAGAACAGGGCAGTAATCGTGTGGCAATTGACTCGAATAATGGCGTTTTGCTTTCACTTGACGCCGATGACGGACCTGACCTGAGCCCTGACGCAGGAGACAACTTCTGGTCATCGGTCTATCAAATGCCGGTATGTGTCAAAAGTCCGGATATTACATCGGCAACCCAGTTGACAACAATCCGAACCGAATTTGCTCAACTGGAAACATCTATTAAAAGTGCCGATTACAATAGCGTAGAGAAAGTCTTAAATATCCCGTCTTTTATTGATTATATGCTGATCCAGGAGCTGGTATACAATGTAGAAGTAGATGCTCCCCGCAGCATTTACCTTTACAAAGACAAAGATGGTCGCTGGACAATGGGGCCGTTATGGGATTTTGACGCGGGATTCGATTTTGATTGGTCGACCATGTACACCGGACACAACTATTTCTCCAGTTATACGGAACTTGTACTGGGAACAGATCCTGTCAATCATACCAAAGGATATGCAGTCCCTTCTTTTTTTACCGATTTGTTTAAAAGCAAGAGATTTGTCAGCGAATACAAAACCCGATGGCTGGCTATAAAAGACAAAATCATGACCGGGTACTGGAAAACAACCCAAAGTTATGGAGACGCAATCGCCGGGGCATTGGCCCGTAATGCCTCCCGTTGGCCGATTGACAAGAATTTTCAAACGGAGACTTTGCATTTGCATCAGTGGTTATCCAACCGGGTCAGCTATATGACAACCGTAATTGCAAATTATCCGGTAGGGACGAAATAGGTAAATACGATAATCTGGAAGTT
>JAUZOF010000506.1 GCA_030706585.1 Bacteroidota bacterium | reverse complement strand
GTCAAAAAGGACTACTCCGTCGATGACAAACCTGTTCCTTCTAAAATAGGCGCCGCAGCATTGTGGTACACCCTTGAAGCCTTAACAACCGTCAACCGTCCGTGGGGAGAGATTGGTTGGGACTTCTTTGCCTCAACCCATAAGATTGCCTGGAAGACCGGTACCAGTATCGGATCACGGGATGCCTGGGCAATCGGGGTTACACCCGAATATACTGTAGGCGTGTGGGTTGGAAACTCATCCGGTGAAGGTAGGCCGGGATTGACCGGAGTTACTCATGCAGCTCCCGTCATGTTTGAAATTTTCAAAAGCCTGAAGACAAAAGATTGGTTCAGGCAACCGACACAGGATATGCAAAAAATAGCGGTGTGCAAGCAAAGCGGTTTCAGGGCAACGGATAAATGCGAAGCTGAAGAGATGTGGGTTCCTAAAAACGGGGTAAAGGTGAAATCCTGTCCCTTCCACAACTCCGTATTTCTGGATGAAACGGGTAAATACCGGGTTACCGGAGAGTGTTATCCGGTCAGTAAAATGCAGATTCAGTCGCGCTTTGTGTTACCTCCGGCACAAGAGTATTATTACAAGCAGAATCATCCGGAATATACGGCGCTTCCTCCTTACATGCCGGGATGTTCTTTGCCGGGCGAACAGATGATGGATATTCTCGTGCCCGATAACAATACGGCGGTTTACATTCCCCGGGGAATTGACGGCAAGTTGGGGATGCTGGTTTTCGAAGCTGTTCACCGGCGAAAGGATGCGACTATCTTCTGGCACATCGACAATGACTTCATTAAAGAGACGCATGGTATTCACAAGATTGAGGTAACCCCTTCGATTGGCAAACATATCCTATTGATCGAAGATGAAGAGGGGAATGTGGTTCGTCGGAAATTTAAAGTGCTGAATAACTAATCAAACAACGAACCCTCCGGCAAATTGCAGCGCCTTTAATCAATATCCATTCAACCCGCTGCAAAATGCAGAAGCCTGAATGGCATCCCAATGGACTTCCTGTAAAATGCAGATGGAAGAATGAGTTTCCGTTTAACTTCCTGCAAAATGCACAGCCTTGAATGAGGAGTTATTCGACCTTCTGCAAAATGCAGAACCCTGTTTTACATCTCAACCAGCCTCCTGCAAAACGCACGGGCTTGAATGCCCTCCCGGTGGGCTTTCTGCAAAATGCAGAAGCAAATAATTCCGGGCCACCGGCCTTGCTATCCACGTATTTGACACAAATGTGCACTAAAACAGACTGTTTTATAACCTTTTACCTGAACAAAAGGGTGTATCTTTGTGTATCACATACCGACACCTTATAAATCCAACTCATCATGAAACGAATTCTATGCATTGCTTTAGTTGTAATGGCATTTTTCGCCATCCGGACTGTAAATGCCCAAACGAAGCTTACCGTTGACGTAAGCCAAAAGGGGGTAGCGGTCAGTCCCACTCATTACGGCATCTTCTTCGAAGACATCAACCATGCCGCCGATGGTGGTTTGTATGCCGAATTAATTCGAAACCGCTCATTCGAAGATGCCTCCACGTTGGATTACTGGAGTCTGGCCAACCAGACCGGAGCCAGCGCCACGATGAGCGTGGAGACAACCAATCTACTCAACAGCAGTCAGACCCAGGCATTGAAACTAAGCGTCACCCAGGCATCATCCACCGCCAGAGCCGGCGTGTATAATACCGGATTTTGGGGGATAAATGTGGTAAACGGTCAAAAATATACCGTGACGTTCTTTGCCAAATGCGATGCCAGCTTCACCGGTACGGTAACCGCATCGCTCGAAAGCAGCACGGGGGTAAAATATGCTCAGGCTACCGTTTCGGGACTTACCACCGGCTGGCAGAAATTTACCTGCACACTTACAGCTGGGGGGGCAAATACGAGCGGACGTTTTGTTCTCTCCACCAATTCGACCGGTACGCTTTGGTTTGATGTCGTATCGGTATTCCCGCCGACCTTTAATAACCGACCAAACGGATTACGCCCAGATCTGGCTCAGATGCTGGCAGACCTGCATCCGAAGTTTTTGCGTTTTCCGGGCGGATGCTTCGTCGAGGGGGATTATCTGGCCAACCGTTATCAATGGAAAAAATCGATTGGCAATATTGAAGACCGTCCCGGACATTACAACCTTTGGGGATATCGCACGACTGACGGTATGGGGTATCATGAGTTTCTGCAATTGGCTGAAGATATCGGCTCAATCCCCTTGTACGTAACCAATATCGGGGTTTCGCACAACGATTACCAACCTTACACTGACCTTAACGGCTATATCCAAGATGCGCTCGATGCGCTGGAATATGCCAACGGGGATGTAACGACCACTTACGGAGCTATGCGTGCTGCCAACGGCCACCCGGCGCCATTCAATATCCAGTACCTTGAAATCGGGAATGAAAACTCATGGGGAGATAATTACAATAACCGCTTCGCTCTGTTTTATAATGCCATCAAGGCCAAATACCCAAACATCCAATGTATTGCCGATGGTACGGTACCGACTACTACGCAGTTTGTGGACGAACATTACTACAGCAGTCCTCAGTGGTTTATAGATCAATACCATAAATACGATTCTTACAGTCGTACCGGCAGCAGAATCTATGTGGGTGAATATGCCGTAACCTCCGATTGCGGGGAAGGTAACCTGAAAGCTGCCATCGGTGAAGCGGCTTTCATGTGTGGCATGGAGAAGAATACCGATGTCGTGGGCATGTGCTCGTATGCGCCCATATTTGTCAATACCAATGACAGGAAATGGAATCCGGATATGATCGTCTATAATGCCTCCGCATCTTATGGCACACCGTCTTATTACGTCCAGAAGATGTTTGCAAACAATATGGGAACGGTCACTATCCCAGTGAAAGATACCCTGAATCAAATCATCACCCCCATCGACGGAACGGGAAAGATCGGTCTCGGCACCTGGGCCACACAATCCGATTATTCCAACGTGACCGTCACCAAAAGTACAGGCGCAACCCTCATTTCGGAACCGTTTACCTCTACCGCCAACTGGACTCCGGGCACCGGGACCTGGTCATTGTCAAACGGCGTTTATTCGCAGACATCGTCATTAACGGATTGCCGGTCCATTGACCAAACACTGATAAATGATTCCACTTATACGATTTCCCTGAAAGCCCGCAAAACGGGGGGAAACGAAGGCTTCCTGATCATTTTCGGATACAAAGACAGTAACGATTTCTACTGGTGGAATATAGGAGGATGGGGAAATACGCAACACGCCATCGAGCATTGTGTGGGCGGCTCCAAGACGGTATTGGTACCGGTCAGCGGAAGTATATCGTCCAACGTCTGGTATGACATCCGGATTGAAGTCTCACCGACCAAAATTCTTTGCTACTTAAACAATGTACTGATTCATACGCTGAATGCAT
>JAUZOF010000505.1 GCA_030706585.1 Bacteroidota bacterium | reverse complement strand
AGTTTGTGTCTCATGGTGAAAAATTGATGCCAGAATTGCCTTTTGGCTGTATTGCAAATATAGGTTCTTGGTGTGTGAACGGGTAAAACTATCGTCTAAATGAGTAGAAAAATAGTCTATCTGGGATACTTGGTGGTTTTTGCGTAATGGCCTGTAATAATGCGTATTAGTAGTGGCGTGTGGACTGTATTTTGCTGTTCTGGACAATTCTTTCAGGGCGAATCTGTCGTTTTTTGCTCATACCGAATTAAAAATTCACCTACTCCGGGTATATGTCTCTATTATCAATATCGGCGCACGGAGTTTTAATCGTTTTAATATTCGATTCCACAAAGAACAAACGATGAAATCATGCAAAGCCGGAAGTCTCCGGATAGCTTCGGAAAGGTCTGTGAAATATGGTTGTTGGGGCTTAGATTTACTAAAAGGTTCATTATAGGTTCTCTATAGGTTGAGTATAGGTTTACTTTATAGTATAATAGTGATAACACAGAGATATAATAGTGATGTAATAGTAATAAGATACTCTTTATAAGGACTATGTTATCTCTGTGTTACTTTAGTGTCATATTATTGTTAGTAAAGTAAATACCTAAAGTGAACCTATATACAACCTATATTTAACCATACTACAACCCGGAGGATGGGAGCGCTTGAAAGTGGTTACGGGAGTATTCACGCAACTGTGTTTAATATTATCGGGGAAGAGCCGATTTTTACCGGCCCTTCTGGATATTTACCGTAAGTAGGGTAAGGGTGGTGAAGAAAAGAATGGTAGAATGAAAAGAGAGAGTGTGACTTCGGGCGTATCATTATCCCGAAGTTATGTGTTTTAGAAGGGCTGAATGCGGTTTTTGCTGTGTTCGTTAGAGAAGGCTACCAGATAGATTGTAGCCCATTTTTTACCGCATCATCGTAAGTTTCCTTATTGAAAGCATATAGTTTAGGAGAGCGATGACCTTTTGTTGTTTTTATTTCTCCGGTATCAATCAGCAGATTATAGTTCATTATTTTACGATAAAAATTACCCCGGTTCAATGTTCTGCCTAGAATAATTTCGTAGAGTGATTGTAATTCGGGAAGGGTAAATTGTTCGGGCAATAAACTTCGTCCTACCGGATGCAAGCTCAGGCTTTCTCTCAAACTGAATAAGCCATTGTGTAGAATATGACTATGGTCCAGACCCAGTTCAGGCAATGCATCTATTTCCTTCCATTGAATATCCTCCGAAACATTATCCTGAGCAATGTTTACAGATTTATAATCTACCAGAGCGTAGTAGCCAATTGAGATAAACCGTTGATTAAACCATGGATTCCTAATCTGATCAGCTCCTTCAATATGTTCTTTTGATCGGTTGGGGTCTCCAAATACAGCGAATTGTTTCAGATAAATATTGTCGAGTCCGGTACGGTTTTTTAGAACCCGATAAGCGGCTTCTTCTACTGGTTCATCCTTAAGAATAAATCCTCCCGGTAAAACCCACTTCTTTGCTCCCTGAAATCTTAGCAGTAGCACCTTCAGGCTTTTCTCTTCAGAATGATAACCTAAAATGACACAATCTATAGCTATGTGCGGAAGACTATTCTCAATTATGTCCTGAACTTCTTTATGTTGTATCTCCTCTTTCATATTGTTTGCAATATTACATATTTGGAGTGATTATATGGTCGAATCTATTCGACTTTCTCGAATTTTCACATCAAAATAAAGTTTTTAAAGACTAGGTTTTTTAATACTTATCCGAACATTTACCCTTCTGTTTTTTCTTCAGATTTCCCCATGAATAAGTTCCTTTGGAATAAATGTATATCAAAAAATATGATTTAAAAAGCATAATGTATATCAATTGAAATTGAGCGATTATGTTTTTATATATCTTTGCTTCGAAATAAAGCAATGGTTATTCTGAAGTTCGTTAACCTGAACTAAAATACTGTTTGCCCGCGCATTAGATGGGAGGATTCCAATATACACAAGCTAATGTGTATCGGTACTATGATGGAAAGTCGGGCAATGCAGACACGCTGTTTTGTATAGCTTATGTGAGTTAGAAATTAGAAACCCTTTATTATAAACCAAAAACAAATGTATGAAAACCATGAGAATTAGTTTGAAAAACTTCTCTTTAGCAATTGGCCTTATTGGTTGCGCTCAACTAAATGCCCAGTATTTGCTTTCTCCAAACTCAATTAAGTATCCGCTTTCAACGGAGATGCCCAATTCTGTTATCAATACGGATGAAAGCAGTTCTCTTGAGGGATATGTAAAAGGATCTGTTTGGGGGGCAGGTAAGAAATTTGATTATGCCAATATGTTCAGTGAATTTGGACTTAAAGGAGAAGCAACCAAAGGATTTACTGAAGGATACGGTTTTGTGAAAGCCGATCTTCGTGTGAGAAACGGTGAATTTTACAATGAAAACAAAACTGAAATTGACGTACGTGACTTGTATGCCGGTTTCAAAAACGATGATGTTCAAATCTCTCTCGGTAACCAGAATGTACAGTGGGGACGTGGAATTGGTGGAAATCCAACAAACAACCTGAGCCCAAGCAACGGTTTTCTTTTGACAACCGATGGTGACGACCAGAAGATGTACAATTTTATGCTTAACACAAAATATAACATCAACTCAAATCTGGCATTGGAAGTGATTGGAATTCCGGTTTACAAAATGAATATTTCCAGAATGGACTTATTAAACATTCCGGTAGGTGTTGGCGAGGATGTGATTCCAAATAAGACGTTTAAAAACGGAGCTTTTGCAACCCGGTTAAATTTAAACGGAGGACCTTTAGGCGCATCTATTTCTTATTTTAACGGATATAGCGCAACGCCAGGTATAAACACCGGATATATTCCAGCCACAGGCCCTTTTGCATTTAATCAATCATTCAAAAAACAAGTTTTGGGAGCTGATTTTATGTGGAGATTTCCGGGTGGTGAAAAATCAGGAAAAGCACACGATCCAAGAGGAGATCTGATGGTGGCTGCTGAAGTAGGCTATTCAAAAATAGAAAAAATTGAAGGGGAATCTTTCGTCCCTAAATCAAATCTGGAATTTTCATTTGGTTTAATCAAAGAATTTTGGGATGCCAAAAAGCTGGATAAATTTGCTGTAGTTGTCGGTTATGATGGAAAATATACTTCTGATTATAAAGATGCAGGAGATGATATAGAAGGATTGCTGGCACAGCAAATGTTTGGACAATACGCCAAATATGTACAAAAAGTAACAGGCGTTTTCATGAAAACTCTGATGAATCAGAAGTTGAACCTTACTTTGGTTACAAGTTACGGCATTACACCGCAACCAGACAACAATACCAAAGGACACTCCTATCTAATTTATCCTCAAATGACATGGAATATGACTAATGATTTACATCTCTCAGCGGGTTACTTTAACTTAGGTGGAGCTGGTAGCAATGTCGTT
>JAUZOF010000504.1 GCA_030706585.1 Bacteroidota bacterium | reverse complement strand
CGACAGATACTTTTTTTGAAACCAGATTAACGGATTCTTTATTAAAGGCAAGCACTACATTATCGTTGTCAGGAGAAAGGCCATACCCCACACTTCCGTAAAAAAAATCATCTGCCCCACCCAGGTAATAACGCATAGTTCCGGTGTAGGAATGTGAAAGGCTCTTTTGGTCGGGCACAAGGGTTACCCGGCCGTTGAACCAAAAGTTCTTATAATATTTCGATAGTCCGACGACATAGATCCACGCAGAGCTACCAAACTTTAAATGCCGGAAGCCTAATTCAGCTTCAAAACTTTTGGGTAATATTCCATACAAAGAAGCACCCATTCTGAATCGGGGAAATACCGATGTCATGTCTGAAAAGCCGATATTAGTATATGCATATAAATCCTTCATTAGGTGAGGATACGCATCTATTTCCCCCTGAAAGGCCGTTTTTCCGAACCTTTCCCCTCGATTTATCCGGCCCGTTACCGATCCTATTGATGTGAAGCGGGTATAATCAACATTAAATATATGCCAGGGGGATTTGTGAAGATAATCTCCGTATCCCTTATCAAACCACGTAAAATCATATCCGACACCGATTTTATTTAGCGCCGCTGCATCACCAATATCAACGATTTGTGATCTTGCATCCATATTTGAGGGGTCTTTTTGCAGGATTGCCTGAGCCACTTGATAAGCCTGGATGTATTTTTTATCAGCCTTTAGTATTTTGATCTTTTTAATCAGCAAGCTTGTGGACTCCGGATGATATTGCAACCCCTGATTACAATAAGTTAAAGCATCGGTATAATTGTCGTTCCAGTATTCCAGGTCAGCTAAGGCCGAAGCTGCGTCTTCATAATCAGGATTTAACTTTAATACAGTCTGTAATTCAATCCTTGCACTATCGATCTTCCCACTCCAGGTATAAATACGTCCCAGAAAAGTGCGGATATCGTTATACTGAGGACTTAATTGCAATGCCTGACGTGACAACTTGATGGCAAGTGGATAATCTTTTTTGTTGAAGGCTGCATCTCTTGCTTGCTGAAACAGCTCATCTGAATTAAACTGTTGCTGAGCAAAGCCAACGGAACAATAGAATACAGCAATACAGGAGAGGATTAATCCATAATATTTACTTCGATTATAGCTGAATATATTCATAGAATGACATGTTTAGTAGCGAATACAACGGTTTCTGGTAACGAAAAGCTATCAATATTGCTTCAATAGGTTTTCAGGTAATAATGTTTTTTGATCTATCATTTCTTTATTTCGCAGAATAAACTGATTGAGTAAACGTTGCAACTTATCTGACTGCATTGCGTCTTTAACTGGTTTAAGCCCCATATTCTCCGAAAGTTTAAAGACTTTACCGGCACTCAACATATAATCCCCCGAAATGTATTCATTTACTCCCTCTTTGGTCTGCATCAGCGGATAATTGTTTCTATTTCTAAAGAAATGCGCGGTATCAAGTCCGGCTCCCAGCCAACTCACAAGAGATGGGGCCTTAATATGATACTGCTTTTTTTGAAAAGCTAAAATAGTAGGGGAAATATCCAGATGAGAAACTACTGCCGGAAATTTCGAAGCTTGTTTCAATAACGGACTATAAACAATTAAAGGGACATGGTACCTGTCGATCTTTGTACTTATCGGAATATCCGGCATCCGGTGATCTCCGGTAATGATAAAGATCGTATTTTTAAATGAAGGCTTTAATGAATAGTTTCTGAAAAAACAGCGCAATGCGTCGTCTGCATACAAGATACTCGCATACTGTGGTTTGTACTCCCTGTGCTGTTTTACAGAGGATGCATCAAGTTTCAATTCCTGCATTCTTTTTTCAAATAGAGCATTATATCGCTCCTGATCGTTCACCAGGAATGGATTGTGTGTCGCAAGCGTTAGCAAAACACTGACTCTGGGCTTGTTTTTCGGCTGTTGATCCAGATTACTGAGGTAAAATCTGAATAATTCAGAATCTCCATATCCCCACGAAGAAGCCGTTGAATTTGATGGCAGCTTTTTATACGAACTGTTAAAATTATACTGATCATAGATGTGACTGATCTTCTGTTGCTTCAGGAATAGATTCATGTTGTCAAATTTTGAATCTCCGCCATAATAAAATGATGACTGGTAGCCATTGTCAGCAAGTATTCGCATAAGACTCAAATGGGATGGCATTTGATTGCCTGATTCGGCAAACCCGTTTGAGCCATAAGGCAATGATCCTAAAATAGAAGGTAACGCCTCAAATGTACGCCCTGCTGTGCTCAAACAATTTTCCCAATAAAGACTGTGCCGCGATAAAGAATCAAGAAATGGGGTAAAACTCTGCAAATAAGAATTTTCGTTTGAAAAAGCACGTCCTAATCCTTCGACAATAATAAAGACGTAATCGGGAGCCGTTTCGCTTTTCCGAATATATGAAGAAAATACATCTTTTGTGCTATCGACATGCATAAAGGCATATTTCCCGGGATCTTTATATGTAAAATCATTTTCGATTTTCCCATCTGAATATTTAGCGTCAAGACTAATGTCTGAATTATTCCCTGAATGGAAAAAATAGTCAAATGAAGCGGCATAAAAATATGAAGATTTATTGGTCAGTAAGTTATTGTTGTATTCCGATCCAAAATCGCTTACAACCATACTCTTAGAAATGCCAAACACAAAGAAAAGGATACAGAGAATAGGCAATCCAACGCTGAAGTTTGAAGTTACCCGCTTATAACGGGGTATGTAAACAAATGCAGCTATAATCACAGAGACACTCAATAAAAGGCTGGCTATACCCCATACGCTTATGGCCGCGCTTAAAGTTTGCTTTATTTCTCCGAAAGAGTAATGATAAGCATCTGCTCCTAACGGATTAAGAGCAACAGAAAAATATTTTACAAGCAATAAATGACAGACACAAATAACAACAGGGACTAGAACAAGTAAGATTCTTGAAATCTTTGGAGCAATGTAATTCATCAAACATGAGGCTACCAACAAAAACACACCAAACGTTGAGTAAAAACACAAATCAAAACAAAGCGCTGTTCTAAAAACCGGTACAAGGTTATCTTTCAGCCCAATATTAAACCGACTACCGGTAAATTCATAGATTCTCAGTGCTAAAATGAAAACAAAAAGAATTGCCATATTTGTCGAGAAACTCTCCAGTAAGCTAACCAGACTATTTTTAGAGATTTGAGGATTAATGTTTGACTCCATTACAGAAGATTATTTGTTGAGGAAGTTACAATTGAGGTTCGCTTAAGCGGATATCCGTATTGGTGCAAACCTTGCGCCTGTCCATTTTATATGAAGTTGTTTAAGTATAAGATATCGGTTTAGAGCGTAAAATTGCTTCTGTAAACCGACCATCTTTCTTCATCACGATTATTTATACGTTTGATTTCTTTTTACTAGAGGAAAATCCGGTTCG
>JAUZOF010000503.1 GCA_030706585.1 Bacteroidota bacterium | reverse complement strand
GGTTAATAAGCTCTTATTGACAAATATAGAGGATATTCCTGATTATTAGGAGGCTATTTCTTTCAATAAAGGTGGACAATATTGTCATTCCCCGGTTTTGAACATCTAAAACAGCCTTCACTACCCGATAAAAGCGACAAATTGTAAGAACAAATTGTCATAGCTACCCTTAATGGGAATCGATAAATCGGTGAAGTCAAACTGGGGCAGTCGAAACGGTACAACTATAAATTTGTAAGTACAGTGGTGTCTGAATCGTTTTTCAGAGGCTCTCCCGGATTGTGCTTTGACCAATTTATGACGGGTAAATGACTGAAATACACCACCTGATTAGGATGTATAATTAGTACGTTTGTAAGAATCCGTTTGAACGCAGAACAGGTCTATGAGCCAAAGTGGCAATAAACGCGTTTAACCGGGTCTCAGTAGTATATTTTCCTGTCTTAATCACATAATACCATGAAGAAAAATTTTATCTTTTGCCTTCTCTTATTTTCAATGCTAATCAATGCCCAGACGGGCAAAGAGCTGAAGTTTCAAACCTGGGCACTCAAACCTCCAATGGGATGGAACAGTTGGGATTGTTATGGCCCCTCCGTCGTAGAGTCGGAAGTAAAAGCCAATGCCGATTACATGGCCACCAACCTGAAACAGTACGGTTGGGAATATGTAATCGTGGACATCCGCTGGTATGTCGATAACCAGACTACCGGAACCTACAATGCCTATGCTAATTCCACTTTTGTCTATGACCAGTATGGCCGTTACATACCGTCGCCAACACGTTTCCCGTCGGCAGCCAATGGTGCAGGATTCAAACCGCTGGCTGATTACATTCACAGCAAAGGTCTTAAATTCGGGATTCACATCATGCGTGGTGTGCCGAAGATTGCCGTAACCAATAATCTGCCGATTAAGGACGGTAATGGAAAAACGGCAGCCAATATCTATACCACAGCCGACCAGTGTACCTGGTTGCAGGACAACTACACCGTGCTGGCAGCCAATGCTGGGGCACAGGAGTATTACAACTCCTTATTCGAACTGTATGCTTCGTGGGGTGTGGATTTTGTAAAGGTGGATGACCTTTCCCGCCCTTACCACACCGATGAAATCAACATGATACGCAAAGCCATTGACCGTACCGGACGACCTATCTTACTGAGTATGTCTCCCGGAGAAACTCCTGTCGAACAATATGACCATGTACGTACGCATGCCAATATGTGGCGCACCGTGGATGATTTCTGGGACAACTGGAGCCAGTTGAATTACCAGTTTAATGTGTGCAACAGATGGGCTCCTTACATCGCACCCGGAACATGGCCCGATGCTGATATGCTTCCGTTGGGGAAATTTATACGCGGAGAACGTGCCACCAATCGCTATACGAATTTTACCCAGGATGAGCAATATACACTGATGACCCTATGGACTATTTTCAAATCGCCATTGATGTTCGGCGGTAACCTGCCTGACAATACTGCATTTACCAAAGCCCTGATTACGAACGATGAGGTACTGGCCATGCATAAGTCATCAGTGAATAACCAACAGTGGTTTAACGCCAATGACCAGGTGGCCTGGACTGCTGATGACCCGAATAACGGCGATAAATTCGTTGCCCTGTTCAACAACGGTGGGGACGGATTTATCAGTACCAAAAACCTGCTTTACCGAAGCGGAACTATTTCACGACTGACCGACAACTATGGCGTAAATATTGATATTCCGCTGCCCCAGGGAACCACTCAACTTTTTCTGATTGTAAATGATGGCGGAGACGGCTATTCCAATGACCACGCCGATTGGGTAAATCCGACCCTCTACAAAGATAACGGCGATTCGCTCAAGCTGACTGACCTGACCTGGGAATATGCAACAGCCGGCTGGGGTACCGTAACTAAAAACAAAAGTATTTCCGGTGGAACATTGACTGTCAAAGGCTTTTCTTTCGCCAATGGAATCGGAACCCATTCCAAATCGGCCATCTTCTTCCCGATACCGACCGGTTACACCCGGTTCAAAGCCTTTGCCGGATTGGACAAAGGGGGTACTGACCAGACCGGTGGAGCAACCGTGGAATTTGCCGTTGCCAACCAGGACCCTACTGTGCGTAACGTGGATGTAAATAAAGCGATTGCGAATTCAGGAAGAATCAGCCGCACCAACCAGCGTGCCGGTAAAACCATTTCAGCCGATATTACCGGAGCGACCAAACTTTACCTGGTAGTAACCGATGCAGGGGATAACTACAATTACGACCACGCCGACTGGATTAATCCTACAATATACAAGCCCAACGGAGACTCGTTAAAACTAACCACGTTGACTCCGGTCAGTGCTACCAGCGGTTGGGATGTGGTGCATACCAACAAGAGCCTCAATGGCAATACGCTTACGGTAAATGGTAAAACCTACACCAATGGCTACGGGGTTAACTCCTATTCGACCATCCAGTTTAGTCTTCCTGCCGGATACACGACCTTTAAATCTTTCTGCGGATTTGATGACGAGGTGCTTTCTGCAGCCAATGGTGTTTCAGTTGAATTTATGGCCTTCACGCAAGACCCGGCAAATACAACCGTGGCATCCATGCCGGTCGATTTGCATCAGCTCGGTTTTACAGGAAATTGCCTGATTCGGGATATGTGGGCCAGGAAAGATAGCGGCACATTCTCGGGAACACAGTTTGTCCCTGCGGTTAATAATCACGGAGCTAAACTTTATCGCATTTCAGCACTGAATCGCTCATTCGAAACCGGTGTTAGCCTGAATGTAGCTTCGGCTCAGGTGCACCAGGGGGATACTGTTCTGCTGAATCTTTCAGTTCAAAAAACAGGTAGTGCAACCGCTATACCGACTGGCTCATTTGTCGTCTATCATAACGATACGGTAGTTGGCGTTTTGCCGGTTGATAATAGCGGAAAGGCAACTTATACCGCCTGTTCATTGGGCCTTGGCACACACTCCTTCACTGCAAAATATAGTGGAAATGCTATCTATGCACCGCAAACTTCCAACAGCATTTCCATCGAAGTAAAGAATATTTCTTCAGCGGTAACCAAAGTCGAAACTTCTAACCTGAAGGTAGTCCGGAATGAGAACCGCAGTTATCTGACTGGTTTAAATCCCGGTGATGAAGTTACACTGTTCAATACACAGGGACAACTATTGGGCTACACGAAAGCGCAAACCGACATCATGCCCATCCGGCAAACCGGAGTGGTCATCATTAAAGTAAAGTCCGGTAATCAGGTCATTATCATCAAAACGCTGTAAACAGAGACTTTCAAAAATATAAACCGGCTTGATAAACGCTTTAGTTTTTCAAGCCGGTTTTTTATTGGATAATGAGGGTGCCCCCACCTGTTTCCATAAAAAAACCGGATATAAACCTTCCCTGTTTATATCCGGCCATAGGTTATATAACCATCAAAATATATCTGTTTC
>JAUZOF010000502.1 GCA_030706585.1 Bacteroidota bacterium | reverse complement strand
TATCAATGACTTCCTTGTCTTCCTTTTTGGAGACCGGGAGTCTCAAAACACAAAACAAGATGGCACAAAAAGAGTATTTTCCTGGCATAGGAAAAATCAAGTTTGAAGGAAAAGAGAGTAAAAACCCAATGGCTTTCCGTTACTACGATGCAAACAAAGTAGTTTTCGGTAAAACTATGGCTGAGTGGTTCAAATTCAGCATGGCATGGTGGCACACTTTGTGCGCTGAAGGTGGAGACCCATTCGGTGGCGGTACTCAGGTTCACCCATGGGTAGGTGCAACTGATGCAGTACAAGCAGCTAAAGACAAAATGGATGCTGGTTTCGAGTTCATGCAGAAAATGGGTATCGAATACTACTGTTTCCACGATATCGACTTAGTTAGCGAAGGCAGCAGCATCGAAGAATACGAAGCTAACTTGAAAGCTATCGTTGAGTATGCTAAACAAAAACAAGCTGAAACAGGTATCAAACTGATGTGGGGTACTGCTAACGTATTCTCTCCAGCTCGTTATATGAACGGTGCAAGCACCAACCCTGATTTCGACACTGCTGCTCGTGCAATGTTGCAAATCAAAAACGCTATCGACGCTACTATCGCATTGGGCGGTAGAGGTTATGTGTTCTGGGGAGGACGCGAAGGTTACATGTCATTGTTGAACACTGACATGAAACGTGAAAAACAACACATGGGTACCATGTTGCAAAAAGCACGTGACTATGCTCGCGCTAAAGGTTTCAAAGGCGTATTCCTTATCGAGCCTAAACCAATGGAGCCAATGAAACATCAGTATGATGTGGATTCAGAAACTGTAATCGGCTTCCTGAAAGAGTACGGTTTGGAAAATGATTTCAAATTGAACATCGAGGTAAACCACGCTACTTTGGCTGGCCACACTTTCGAGCACGAATTGCAGTGTGCAGTTGACGCTGGTATGTTGGGAGCTATCGATGCTAACCGCGGGGACGTTCAAAACGGTTGGGATACTGACCAATTCCCTGTTGACATTTTCGAATTGACTCAGGCTATGATGGTAGTTCTTAAAGGTGGTGGTATGCAAGGTTGCGGTACCAACTTCGATGCTAAAATCCGTCGTAACTCTACCGATATGGATGACTTGTTCATCGCTCACATCGGCGCAATGGACGTAATGGCTCGTGCTTTGGAATCAGCAGCAGCTATCCTTGAAGAGTCTCCATACCAAAAAATGGTTTCTGATCGTTATGCTTCTTACGATGCAGGTAAAGGTAAAGAGTTCGAAGAAGGAAAACTTTCTTTGGAAGATGTTTACGCTTACGCAAAAGCAAACGGCGAACCAAAACAAATCAGCGGAAAACAAGAGCTTTACGAAGCAATTGTAAACATGTATATCTAATCAGATAACAAATAGAAGAGCAAAGACATAAGGCTGTTGAAACCATTTCATGGTCTTGTCTTTGCTCTTTTTTGAATTCAGACAACTGACAACAGAAATCAGTCTAAAGATAAAGGACAAAAGAAAAACACCACTGACTACAACGTCTTTTGTCTTTGATCTAATCATCTTGATTAAATAAATCTACTAATTACTAATACCTAACAACTCACAACCATGGCTTTTATAGACACAGGAGGAAGTCAATCGAATTCCTTTCAAGAGGGCAGTAAGCTCTACATTTTTCTTTTGACGCTGGTGGCAACACTTGGCGGTTTACTATTCGGTTATGATACAGCCGTAGTAAACGGTGCTGAAAAATCGCTCGTAGAATTTTACATCTACACAACCAAAGGCGCCGACTATGTATTTAACAACGATATTATGACGCTCATCAGCCAATACCGGGTGATGATGACGATTGTACTTTATATTGTATTTCTCGTGATTTGCGGACAGATTATCCGTCTGCTCGGCACGAAAAAAGGAGGAATCCTTAGCGCAGTAGTTTTGGCCGGACTGACTGTTTGGGCAGTAGGCTTCATCGGTAAATCTTTGCCTGCACTGACTGACATCGAAGAGATGAAAAGTACAGCTGACGCAGTAAAAGGTTTTGTGATTGCCAGTGCCCTGATCGGATGTATCATTGGTGGTGCCTTGTCCGGATTTATCTCTAAATCATTGGGGCGTAAAAACGGTCTCTTTATCGCTGCTGTAGCGTTCTTTATATCTGCGGTGGGAGCCTGGAAACCCGAAGCATTCAACGTTTTCGGAACACTTGACGTTTATTCGTTTGTTGTATACCGGATTATCGGCGGTATCGGTGTAGGTATCGCATCAATGATTTCCCCGATGTATATTGCCGAGATTGCTCCGGCTAATGTGCGCGGTAAGCTGGTTTCGTTTAACCAGTTTGCAATCATCTTCGGTATGTTGGTGATTTACTTTGTCAACCTTATAATTGCCCGTCAGGGAGATGAACAGTGGTTGATTACAGAAGGTTGGAGATACATGTTCCTTTCGGGGGCAATTCCTGCCGGAATCTTTATCCTGCTTCTTTTCTTTGTGCCAGAGACTCCACGTTATCTGGCGATGAAGGGCAAAGATGAAAAAGCGCTCAGTGTGCTTGAGAAAATTGCGGGAAAGAGCAGTGCAGAAAGTATTTTGACCGATATCAAAGGTACATTGCACGAAATTAACGCACCGTGGTTGTCTTACGGGTTCGGCGTGATTGTGGTCGGTGTTCTGCTTTCTGTATTTCAGCAGGCGGTAGGTATTAACGTGGTGCTTTATTATGCCGGAAACATCTTCCGCAACATGGGTGCATCTACTGATTCTTCCTTGCTTCAGACCATCATTGTCGGTGTGGTAAACCTTACTTTTACGGTGGTAGCCATCATGACTGTGGATAAATTTGGTCGTAAACCGCTAATGATTATCGGTTCTATCGGTATGGCCATCAGTATGATCGCTTTAGGTTTCACCTTCTATGTCGGCAATGTCGGGATCTTGGCTCTTGTATTTATGTTGATCTATACGGCTGCTTTTGCGATGAGCTGGGGACCGGTTTGCTGGGTATTGCTGGCTGAGATTTTCCCGAACTCAATTCGTGGAGCGCTTTCTATCGCTGTTGCGGCTCAGTGGATTGCCAACTGGATCGTGTCGCTGACTTTCCCGATGATGAATGACAATGACTGGTTGACTGCACAATTCAACCATGGATTCTCATACTGGATTTACGGTGTAATGGGTATCCTGTCCGCATTGTTTATGTGGAAATTCGTTCCTGAAACAAAAGGTAAGACTCTCGAATCAATCGAAGAGCTCTGGAAAAAATAGGATCTATCTTTTCATCACGGGTAGATTTGATAGTTTAGTGGTGAAGTGTGTGTATGAATAGTAGAGAGGGTGTCCCAAAAGGATGCCCTCTCTCATTTTGTGACTTTCGAAGTCTTTGTAATCAGCTCAAAAAGTTGTAACTTAGAGCATGAGTACAACAAAGAACAAACTAGTCTTTAAAGATTATCCACAGGGGCAGAACACG
>JAUZOF010000501.1 GCA_030706585.1 Bacteroidota bacterium | reverse complement strand
GAAACGGCTGCAAATCCTTATGTATCAGTGCTTGGAACTCCTGAAACCTCAACTTTCCGTCTGAATATGGCTCAATCGTTTAATCCGATTGGTTGCGTAACCGGTATTCTGGTTGGTCAGCATTTCATCTTTTCGGGTGTGGAATATACCAAAGAGCAATTGGCTAAAATGTCTCCGGAAGCAATAAACGCCTACTATTCTGCTGAAGCTCATGCAGTTCAAATGCCTTATCTGGTGATTGGTATGGTGATTCTTGCCTTTGCATTCGCTATCGCAATCACTAAATTTCCGGTAGTAAAAGATGAAGAAGAAACTGAAAAAACTTCGGCAAAAGGTACGTTGATGTACATCTTTGGCAAACGCCACTTCAAACAGGCTGTTTTGGCACAGTTCTTCTATGTGGGAGCACAGGTATGTATCTGGAGTTATCTGATTCGTTACGTTCAGGGAACTGTACCGGGTACTCCTGAGAAAATTGCAGCTAACTTCCTGACTATTTCGTTGTTGGTGTTTACTACAGGACGTTTCGTGGGAACAGCTTTGTTGAAGAAAATCAAAGGTCACAACCTATTGGGTATCTATGCTGTTATTAATGTAGTATTATTATTGATTGGTATTTTGCTTCCCGGAAATATCGGTGTTTGGGCTTTGGTAGCTACCAGCTTCTTTATGTCAATCATGTATCCGACTATTTTCTCATTGGGTATCCGTGACCTGGGACAACATACCAAACTGGCCGCTTCAGTACTTGTAATGTCAATTATCGGTGGTGCTGTTTTGACTATGGTAATGGGTGCTGTATCTGATGTGGCCGGTATTGCTCACTCGTTAATCGTACCAATGTTGTGCTTCATTTTCATCGCATTCTACGCTTTGAGAGGATACAAGGAAAAATCAGAGTCCGATACCGAATGTTCAGCATATTAATTTGCCCTTATAACCCTTTTAATCTATTTGAATATTTAGCCTAAACAGTTTTCAATTTCTTCCTGCTATTTTTTTTGTATTGCAGTTTAAACGATTAAACAAAAATGAAAAACACAAAATCAATCATCATTATAGCGATGTTGCTCTTCATTCAGGTAATGAGGGCACAGGTCGTAATTACCAACACCCGGATGTCATTCGGGACAACAGGACGTATCGGAGTGGGTGCATCACCCACCGGTGAAGGTAATATGTGGAAACCGCTTAATCTTAACGGACAGGGCTCTCTGGGCGGACGTATGGAGCAAGTGGATTATATGGACTTATTGCCTGCATTGCACTTTACACCTATGATAGCAGGGAGAGATTGTACCAATGTGACCTTTCAGGTTCGATTGGGAATGTATTCGCAGAACGGGCAGTTTATGGGAAATACGAGTACACGTACCATGAGCGGACTGACCTTTATTTTGCCTGAAACTTACATTGAAGGTAAAAACATTTTAGGTAGCAAATGGTCGGCATGGGCAGGAGTTCGCTTTCGCCGCTACGATGATATACATATCTCCGACTACTTCTATTTCGATGACCACTCGGCCCAGGGATTCGGATTCAGCCATAAGAATACGGAGATTGCCATGTATATGCCGGCAAATACTGATTCGGCAGGTGTTTATCCTTATAACTATGCAGTAAATATCGGTAATTCGAAGAATGCCGTAATTCGTCAGCGTCAGGCCTGGGTGATTGAGCATAGCATTTTTTCGAAAAACGGTTCAGTCCTGAAGTTGCTGGGTGAATTTCACCACGTAGCCGGAACTTCTGAAAAGGCCACTATCAAATATGCCGCAGACAACGGCTGGGTGATTGGAGCGAAGTATAATAACGATATCAAGACCGCTTTGCCGGGTTCATTTAACCAGTTCTCGATGCGTTACGGTCATGGTATTGCCAACGGTGGCGATAACGGAACTACCTATACCTGGTCTACTTACGGTGCTCCTGATGAAAATGGCAAATATACGAATGCATACTCGTTTACAACAGTCGAGCATTTTCTCCTGAACCTGTCAAGAAAACTTTCGCTGAACGGTTATGGTGTATTTACCAAAAGCAAAGGTGGTGCCGACAGCGACGGTAAGGCGACTTACTTCAACGGTAACCAGATTTACAACCGCAAAACGGACTTTGTGGTTGGTATGCGTGGATTGTTTTATGCAACCAACTGGCTGCACCTGCTTGGAGAGGCGCACTATGCCATCCGTAAGGACGGGATTAATCCAAATGCTGAGATGATGAAGTTTGATTTTGCACCGACCATTGTGCCGCTGGGCAAACGTGACCCGTGGTGCCGTCCGCACATTCGTCTGGTATTTTCTCTTGCTCGTTATAATGACTTTGCAAAGAATAACCAGTATTCGCCCTGGTTGCAAATCAACCAGAAGCAGTGGGGAACTTATATCGGAGTGAAGACAGAGTGGTGGATATTCTAATTTGAGAATTAGCGGATTAGCAAATTAGCAAATGCGAATCAGAGAGCCGATTGTAAATAGTAAATGATTAAATAGTAAATAAATATTATGCCAAAATTTGGAACATCCATATTATCGTTTATCCCTTCCTGGGATGCTGAGAGAGGAAGATACGCGATACAGCAAACAGCCAGTTATGGTTTTGATATGCTGGAAATAAGCCTCCCTGCTATGCTCGATTTTGATGCGAAAACAGTGAAAAAACAGCTTGATGATCATGGTGTGGAAGGACGTTGCTCGCTCAATATCCCTGCCAATTGCCATATTCCGTATTATCCGGATAAAGCAACCGATTTATTGAAGGCTGCTCTGGATAAGGTGGCTGAAATGGATGGCGATTTTCTGGGTGGTGTGTTGCATTCGGCAATCGGAACTTTTACCGGACAGCCTTGCACACCGGATGAACGTAAAATCGTGCAGCAGGTTTTTACAGAAGTGGCAGCTTATGCTAAAGAGCGAAACATCACCATCGCCCCCGAACCTATCAATCGTTACGAAAGCTATGTCTTTACGGCTGCTGAAGAGGTATTGGAGATGATTGAAGCTATCGGAGCTGACAATATTGGCGTGCATCTGGATACTTTCCACATGAATATCGAGGAAACAGGCTTTTACGAACCGGTGATCAAAGCTGGAAGCCTCCTGAAACATGTCCACATGACAGAAAGCGACCGTGGTATGATGGGAGAGGGGAATGTACATTGGGACGACCTGTTCCGTGCATTGGCTGAGATTAATTATCAGGGACCTTTGGTACTGGAGAATTTCTCGTCTCAGATTAAAGAGTTGGTGGGGCCGACCTCATTGTGGCGACCGTCGAAGTACAATTCGGAGGATTTAGCTAAAGGCAGTCTGGCCTTTATGAAACAAATGGTTGAGAAATGGTATAAATAGTTGAAATGTGTGTTGAGTAAGGATTTGCAGTTGAAAGCTCATAGGTGCTTTCACTGCAAGCCTTTAAAAAGAAAAGCAACGGTTGGAATGATTTCCATATCGTTGCTTTTTCATTTTATTTCT
>JAUZOF010000500.1 GCA_030706585.1 Bacteroidota bacterium | reverse complement strand
GCTTTGAGCTCCGGTTGTTGATGCTGATGATACCATGTAGATAAATCCTGACGTATTTTCATCAATCAGGCGGATGCGTTCGTCCGAAGTTTCGGGTGTAATCAGCATAATAAACTTCACGCCGTATTTGTCGGCAATAGGTTTGTAGTTAGCCATGTAGTCATTGAATGGAAGGTCAGGGATAATGACTCCGTCGATTCCTACCTCGTGGCAGTTTTTGCAGAACTCTTCGATACCCATCTGCATAACCGGGTTGAGGTAGCCCATCATCACCAGCGGGATATGGATTTCGGCACGGATGCCTCTCAGTTGGTCGAAAAGTTTGCGCAGCGTCATGCCATTTTCAAGAGAAACGGTGCTGCTTTTCTGGATGACCGGACCGTCTGCCATAGGGTCAGAGAAGGGGATTCCCACCTCAATCAGGTCAGTACCCTGAGCGACCAGTTCGCGGATTACTTCGCGGGTGCTGTCAAATGTCGGATATCCGGCAGTGAAATAAACCGAGAAGATGCCTTTCGGTTTTTGTTGGAATAATGATTCAATGCGATTCATATCTTAATGATTAGCTAATTAGCAAATTTGAGAATGTGAAAATGAAACTACGATTTAAGCTCTTTCAGGAAGTTTTCCAGGCGGGAAGCGTCTTTACGCCCCGGTTCCGTTTCAAAGCGGCTGTTGAGGTCCACCCCACGTAACATCGGATGATTGATTGCCTTGATGGCATCAGCATCATCCGGCCCGATTCCGCCACTCAGCAGAAAGGGTGTGTTGCCTTGATAGGCTGAAAGAATACTCCAGTCAAATTTCTGACCCGAACCGCCGTGTTGCGGAGTTTTGGTGTCGAAAACGTATAGGTCGCAGGTGCCTTCGTAGTCCTCCGTTTTGTCAAAGTCAGCCGGTTCAGCGATGGAAAAGGCTTTCAAAGTCAAAAGTCCGGTTTGCCTGAAGGTGTAACACATATCTTCCGATTCAGCCCCGTGAAGCTGCACACCGTTGAGGTTGTATTTCTTTACGACCTCCAATATATTGTCCAGTTCTTCATTGACAAACACCCCGATTTTCAACACGTTTCGGGGGAATGAGCACATAAATTCCTCATCCAACGGTTCCGCATAACGAGGCGATTTCGGATAGAAGATAAATCCCATCATGTCAGGTTTCAGGGCTATGACCTCCGATATGTTTTCGGAATATTTCATCCCACATACTTTGATTTTCATCTTCTGACTTTTACCTGAGCTATGAAATCGGCCAATGCCTGAGCAGGGTCGGCTTGTTTCATAAAGTTTTCCCCCATCAGGAAGCCTTCAAAACCAGCGCTTTGCAATTCGCGAACGGTTGCCGGTTCAGAAATGCCGCTCTCGGAGATTTTTACGATGCCGTGAGGAATCTTTTCACCCAGATCAAATGAGGTCTGGATATCAGTGACGAAGGTGGAAAGATTGCGGTTGTTTACACCCACCACGTCAACGAATTCGTTGATGTGTCCAAGTTCCGCATCATTGTGAATTTCAAGCAATACTTCCAACCCAAGGGCGTGAGCCGCTTTAGCAAGAGTCTTGGTTTCGAAAACCGAAAGTGCTGCTGCAATCAACAAGATAACATCGGCTCCCATCACTTTGGCTTGCATAATCTGGTATTCGTCCACAATAAAATCTTTCCGTAGAAGAGGAGTTTTCAGTCCAAGTGAATCTGCCAATCTACGTGCTTCCTGTAAATCCTTCAATTCACCGCCGAAGAAGTCCATGTCGGTCAGTACTGAGATGGTTGCCGCTCCGTTTTGAGCGTATCCGGGAACGATGTCTTCTATTTTAGCACCTTCCTTGATAAAGCCTTTGGAAGGGGATTTGCGCTTAAACTCGGCTATGATACCGACTTCTGAGCTGGTCAGTGCTTGTTTGAACGAATAGCAGGTGCGGGCCGTTTCGCACAATTTGGCTAATTCGGCAGGAGATTGCACCTCTTTGTGTGCCGCAATCTCGATGCACTTATTGGCTATGATTTTTTCTAAGATGTTCATTCTCTTTTGTTTTAAACGCGAAGTCGCGAAGATGCAAAGGAATACCTGGAGACTCTGCGACTATGCATTCATTTAACTATTAATCTCAACAAACTTTTTAAAGGCAGCTTTTGCTTTGCCACTTTCAATCGATTCACGCGCTTCGGCGATGCAGACTTCGATGCTCTTTTCAGGCGCACAGGTCTGTATGGAATATGCAGCATTGATAACCACCGCATTGATTTGTGCTTCGGTCGCTTTATTTTCCAGGACGTTGTCGAATATTTTAGCCGCAGCTTCCACGGTATCACCACCGAATAAATCCGGTTCGGTACAACGGGTAAAGCCCAGTTCTTCCGGAGTAAGGACACATTCGCCCGAACGGTTGATTACTTTGAAATTATCAGTCAACGAGATTTCATCGTAACCATCCAGACTGTTCACAATGGTAAACTGCGTATCGGTTTGCTGGTACAGGTAGTGGTAAAGACGCGCCAGCTTCAGGTTGAATACGCCCAATACCTGACGTTTAGGCATAGACGGATTCACCAACGGACCCAGCATGTTGAAGAAGGTACGCACCCCCAATGCCTTACGCACTGGAGCAACGGTTTTCATCGCCGGATTAAAGAACGGTGCATGCAGGTAAGCCATGTGACATTCGTCCAGTGAACGGCGCATCACATCGATATCCTGGGTGAATTTCACTCCGTGATGTTCGATTACGTTTGACGCGCCACTTACCGAGGTTGCGCCGTAGTTACCGTGCTTAATCACATTATAACCCGCACCAGCTACGGTAAAGCAGGCAGCAGTGGAGATATTGAAGGTGTTTTTGTTATCACCGCCTGTACCTACGATGTCCACGGCATTGTATTCTGCCAGGTCAACCGGCACACGCATTTCCAGCAATGCATCGCGGAAGCCCGAAAGCTCTTCGATGCTGATACTCCGCATCAGAAAGACGGTGATAAACGCCGCAATCTGACTTTCATTGTATTCCCCTTTCGCCATGCGGAGCAGTACCTGACGCGCCTGTTCGCGGTCAAGGGTGTTATGGTCGAAAAGATGATATAGTAGTTGTTTCATAGAGAGACCTCCCCTCCCGATAGTTATCGGAACCCTCCAAAGGAGGGGCTTTCTTAATAGTGAGTATTTGTATTTTAAATTTGTCGCATTGCGTCTTTCCCCCTTCCCTTCGGGGAGGGATGGGGTGGGGTTATCCTACGCCTCAATCCAGTTTTTCAGCATCTTCAATCCTTCCGGAGTCAGTACTGATTCCGGGTGGAATTGTACCCCGCGCACATCATACTCTTTGTGGTGCATGGCCATAATTTGGCCGTGTTTGTCGACTGCGGTAACTTCGAGGCAGTCGGGCAACGTTTTGTTATTCACAATCCAGGAATGATAGCGGCCTACTTCCACCTCTTTTCCCATTCCTGCGAAAAGTAAATCATCTGCGATAATATCTACTTTAGTC
>JAUZOF010000050.1 GCA_030706585.1 Bacteroidota bacterium | reverse complement strand
CTCAGGTTTCTTTGATTATTTATAAGGAATGGATTAACGAGCTTGTGCAGCTTGAGCTTGTGCAGCAGCAGCCTGAGCTGCTTGCATTTGAGCAGCTTGAGCAGCTTGTGCCGATGCAGCATCACCTTTTTCGATAGCTACCAATTCAACTTCGAAAATCAAAGTAGAGAAAGGTTTGATAGCCTGGTTGCCGGTTTCGCCGTAAGCCAACTGATAAGGAATATACAATTTGAATTTAGAACCAACAGGCATAAGTTGGATACCTTCGCTCCAGCCTTTGATTACACCATTCAGAGGGAATGATACACCTTGTTCGTTTTTGTCAAATTCTTTACCATCAATTGTAGTACCGCGGTATTTAACTTTTACTTTGTCGTTGATTGTTGGTTTTGGACCTTTACCCATAGCAACTACTTCGTATTGAAGACCGCTTGCGGTAGTAACAACACCTGCTTTTGATTTGTTAGCAACAAGGAATTGCTCATTAGCAACTTTAGCTTTAGTATTTTCAACTTTTTTTGATTTCGGAACGTAGCTTCTCAGGTACATGTTCGCAGCTTCGTTATTCATAGCAGTAGCGCTATCACCTTTCAATGCAGCGATGAAAGCTTTCAATACGAGGTCTTTGTTTACTTTCTGACCTTCAGTCATTTGTTTGAACTGGTTAGAGATGTTTGAAGCGTAAGAAAGACCAAGGATATAAGATTGCTCTGATTCGCCCAAACCAGCTTTGAAACCAGCGATTACAGAGTCGACTTTGTTTTTACCACCAGGGATTTGAGCAGCATTTTCTTTGAACATGTTACCCAGGTTGATACCTAAAGCGTAGCTCAAAGAGTCTGTCTCGTTATTCATTTTAGCAGATTTTTTGCTACAAGAGGTGAAAGAAACAGCGATGATAAGAGCCGCTGCAATTAAAGAAATTGATTTTTTCATTTCTATTGATTTTTTGATTCGTAATAACTTGTAATACCTGTATTATTTCTTTTTTGAAGCTGTTTTAGCCGGAGCTTTTTTAACTGCTTTTACGTCAGCTTTCGCTGCTGGTTTTTCAACGGCCGGACTAACTTTCAATAATTCTACTTCGAAGATCAACGTCGAATAAGGAGGAATACTCTGTCCTGCGCCTCTTTCACCATATCCGAGAGTGTAAGGAATGAAGAATTTGTATTTAGACCCAACAGACATCAACTGAACACCTTCAGTCCATCCCGGAATAACCTGATTCAATGGGAAGGTTACAGGTTCACCTCTGTCCACAGAGCTGTCGAATTTAGTTCCGTCAACTAAGGTACCTGTGTAGTGAACAGTTACAGAGTCAATCGCTTTAGGTTTTACACCTTCAGCTGCTTTGATTACCTGATACTGAAGACCACTTGCAGTAGTCATTACGCCAGGTTTGGTTTTGTTATCGGCAAGGAATTTTTCTCCTACAGCTTTCTTCTCATTAGCTTCTTTTTCCTGAGCTTTCATCATGTAGTTTCTGAAATACTCGTTTGCAGCCTGAGGTTTCATTAACAATGAGTCTCCCTTAAGGGCTGCTGTAAATGATTTAAGGAACAAATCAATATTACATTTACCTCCCGGGATTTTTTTAAGATTGCTGCCAAGATCAGAGCCAATATTAACACCTAAAGCATAGCTCATAGAGTCAATATTGTTTTGGAAGACAGGCGCAGCAGGAGCTACTTTTACCGGTTCTTTCTTTTTAGCCTGAGAAGGCATTGCCAACAGCGAAAGGGCTGCCAGAACAATTAGATTACGTTTCATAGTTTGTTGTGTGTTCATTATTTAGATTTCTGTCAATTCTAGCTGAATTAAACGATATCAATCAGTTCCACTTCAAAGATAAGGGTTGAGTTTGGAGCAATCATTTCACCAGCTCCACGTTGGCCATAAGCCAGTTCGGAAGGAATGTACAGCTTCCAGGTAGAACCTTTTGGCATCAGCTGAAGAGCTTCCACCCATCCCGGAATAACCTGATTAACTCCAAATACAGCAGGTTCGCCACGGCTTACAGAGCTATCGAATACGCGACCGTCGATCAAAGTACCGTGATAGTGGCATTTCACACGATCGGTTGCTTTTGGTTTTTCTCCTGTACCTGCTTTGATGATTTCATACTGAAGACCGCTTGGCAAGGTTACCACACCTTCGTTTTTAGCGTTTTCTGCCAAAAATGCTTCTCCTGCTTTAGTATTAACTTCCAAAGCCTCATTTTGCAGCTTCTCGAAGTAAGTATTAATTACCTGTTTAGCTTCATCATAAGAAATCTCCGGTTTTTCGTTGGCATACACAGCCTGAATAGCGCGGGTGAAGTCTTCAATATTTAAAGTTTTGATTCCTGTGTTCAGGAAGTTTTGGCCCATGCTTAATCCAAGGGCATAGCTGATTTTATCCATTGTCTGTATTAAAGTTTTCGGCTGCAAAAGTAAACTTTTTATTGATTCACACATTGAAAAACTCTATTTTTGTAGGGATAGCTTAGTAAAAAACGCTTAATCATAGAGTTATGAAAAAATTAGTGGTTTTATCCGGTGCCGGAATGAGTAAAGAAAGCGGTATTTCTACCTTCAGGGAAGCAGGTGGTTTGTGGGATCAATACCGTATTGAAGAAGTCGCTACTCCGGAAGCCTGGCAACGCAACCCGGGGCTTGTCTTAGACTTCTACAATCAGCGGAGGTTACAGTTGATAAATTCTGAACCCAATGACGGACATAAGGGTTTGGCTGATTTGGAAAAGTTTTTCGACGTTCGCATCATTACCCAGAACATTGATAATCTGCATGAGCGGGCAGGTAGCAGCCATGTGCTTCATTTGCATGGAGAATTGATGAAAGTGCGTTCAGAACGATACGAAGAGCTAATTTATGAATTGTCGTCGGAAAATGCAGAAGTTCATTTGGGCGATACTTGTGAAAAAGGGTACCAGTTGCGTCCGCATATTGTTTGGTTCGGAGAGGCTGTTCCCATGATTGAGCAGGCAGCAAGAATAACGGAAGAAGCGGATATCTTCGTGATTATCGGTACTTCTATGAATGTATATCCGGCAGCCGGATTGATTCATCATGTTTCGAGAGATGTTCCGGTTTATCTGATTGACCCCAATGAAGTCAGTGTCTCGGGTGGTTACAATGTGAAAGTAATTCGTCATGGTGCATCAGAAGGCGTAAAAATTCTATCGGAAGAGCTGTTTGCTCTCAGTTAGTGGATTATTTTGCAATTGTAACATCGTGATAACAGCGAAAGGCCTATATTTGCAGCGAATTTTGTTTTTTAACTTAAAAGAATAAGGTTATGAAGAAAGTAATTTCAGTCTTGATTGTAGTCGTATTAGCAACATTAGGGGCAATGGCACAATCAAATTCAAATGCGCTTGGTTTACGCTTAGGTGGTGGTGATGGTTTCCTGACAGAGATCTCTTATCAACGTAGCTTGACGTCATCGACCCGTTTTGAGGGTGATTTAGGTTTTTTCAACAGCAGTGATAAAAACAGAGTGAGAATTACCGGTTTGCACCAATGGCTTTGGCCCATTCAGGGGAATCTTGGCTGGTATGCGGGGTTGGGAGCCTGTGTGGGACACCAATCAAATAACAGTGGAAGCAATGAACTTATCCTTGATGCGGTTGGAAACGTCGGCTTGGAATATCAACTTGATGTGCCGATACAGATTTCGCTGGATATCCGTCCATCCTTTGGCCTTTCAAACTTTGGTGGAAGTAGCCTGGGCTTAGGCATCAGATACACCTTTTAATGGTAATAATGCATTATGAATATAGACCGGTTCGATTGGCTCGAACCGGTCTTTTATTTTTCCAGAGATTAGTCCGGTGATTGCAGATAATCAGAACTAATACATCGTTCCCGATACATATACCCACTTCCCATTCTCCCGTTGGAAAAAAGAGCGCTCGTGAAGCTGTTGTAACTGTCCGTTTTCCATGAAAAGCGCTTTGAACTCTACATAACCTGTTTCGTCGGTTGCTTCTCCTGCTTGAGTATTCAGTACGTTCAATCCAATCCATCTGACCGATTTAGCCCACTTCTCGATACTTTTACGCTCTTTATTGGGGCGGGTAGAGGAGTGGTGACTACGCATCAGGTAATTGACATTGGCCAGGGTAAAGGCGGTATAACGTGATCGCATAAGTTCCTGCGCAGTGATGGCGTCTGATTTTCCGTTGATGATGGGCTCACAGCATAATGTATAAGGGCGACCGGAACCGCAAGGGCAATTATTGGGCATATTATCTTAATTTGTCTGGTTCTATCGTTTCTCTAATGTTTATTTCTGGTAATATGGTTATAACACGTTATTCTGTTACTCCTCCAAGCCAGTTGAAGATTATACATTGATCTTTCATTCTGGCAAAATAAGTATCAGACCATGATGGTCCAATAATTTCAATTATAGCTTTCTCGTCTTTGATATAGATTGGATAACCTAGTCGAATATCTCTATTGACTGAATATTCAGGTTGTAATGATGAAATAATCTTTTTTGTTCTTTCGGATTCAATAGTATGGATTGGATATTACTGAATTAGTTATTTAACTGAACAGATTTCCCTTTTTGATGTAGTCCCGGGGAATAATTTCTGAAATCTTCTATGATTTGCGGGTTCAGGTTCCCGATCAACCTGATTTCTGAAGAATCGAGTAACAATACATTTATAAAGTTGTATTTGTATTTGATTGTTTCTACATTCTGCGTGTTCTTTAGTTCTTTAATGACCGTTGCATAATTAATGACTTTGATAAAATAGGGAGTCTGACACAAGCTGGATTGACAATAGACAATCAAGAATATTAAAAGCAGTTTTTTTATCATGAGTACGTTACTTATTTGGGATAGCCTTATGCAAAGCTTGTTGTAGCGGACAATTCCCATCAATATCTTTTCCTTCACGATATCCGGTAAGAAGATTCACCGATATCTGAGCCAATTGTCGTCTGATTGACCTCCGTTCACCTTTTATCCGGGCAATCTTCATATTATCGTAGGATGTAGTTTGATGACGCATCCAGGCAATGACAGCATGGGCGGCTCGTTCTTCAATCGGAATGAGTTGGGTGCGGGCAACGGTGCCGCTCCCGATAGGAATAGCATGAGCCGTTACGATTCTGGCTAATTTCTGCTCCAGCTCTTTGTAATTGCTATGGAAATTAAGATAGCGTTCAACTGCCTGGCAAAATTCAGCATCATATTCCGCCTGTTTTTTCTCACGCCGTTCGGCTGTGTATATTTTCTTTTTCTTGTATTCTTCGGTGGAGCGCATGGCCTGAACCTCCTGCTGTGCCTGCAATATCGTATCTGCCGGAGCCCAGATACCTAACGAAATTGTTCGCCGGCCTTTTCTGACTTCTACTTTCCAATATTTACCCTTCGAGGTGACTTTACGGGTGACACCGGCATCACCGGCCGGTAGAAATGTCCAACCTTGAGGAGGAGAGAGTATTTCACCATTTTCTCCGGTTAGTTTTCCTCCGTTGGCTGGTCTTACAATGCGAATATCTTTTTCTGTCTGTTGATCTTTCATTGATTTATCTGCTTGTAGCCCGTCACTTCAGGCTTTCAACGATTCAAAGTTACTCAATATCCTTTTTGTGAAGGGGTGGAGTAGAGGAAAATAGACATTTTTTGCTGTCAATATAATCTTATAGCAGTTAGTAACTGCCCTTTCGGGGATTCAGGTTTTTAGAAATCAGAAGTTTACTTCTATGCTTTCTATAAGTGGGAAATATTAATCTGCGATTAGCATACCAAGCGTTTTTATTATAAATCCAGCAAGATGCTTTTGACGAGATGCCTGAAGATTTCTTCGGGATTCCTGTGACGGTATTTCCGGTGTGAATGCATAGTTTTTTTCGAAATGACTGCTTTATTTCCATCGCTGTCCGAATAGTTGAGATCTCCCATCAGATCTATATGAAGAGATGCCGATTCTCCTTCGTTGTTCTTGTATTGCCAGTCTCCTATGATGTCTTGCCAATATTCTTCCCTAATGCCATATCCGGTATGAACCTCATGACCAAGTATATCTTCATCTACTCTGACCTGTTTATTGTGTTGGCTGCTATACTTTCCCACGAGAGTCATGAAGAATCCTTCGACATCATTGTTGTATTTTCGCATCACATCTTCCCACTGTTTCTTTCCATACTTTACTTCATTGCCATTACTATCGCTGTAGGTCATATTCCCGAAAACATCTTTCTTTAGCGAAGCTTTTTCACTGCGGTTGTTTTCATATTGATAATTTCCCATGATATCCTTACCGAACTTTTCTTCGTAGTCATTGCATTTGTAAACTTTATAGCCAAAGATATCAGTGGTATATTCTCTTTTCTCCTGTGCTTTTGCGGTTGTTACCAGTATGGTCAGGAGCAGGATCAATGTTTTGGTGATGTGTGTCATGTGTTTTTTTGTAGGTAGTTATTGTTCTATCCTTTATCTCTTAAACGATGTATATCTATTTTCGGAAAACGTAACAGGTCTTTGAAACCTGTTACGTTTAATGGTGCTTTGCCTAGTTTGAGATTGCTTTTGGTTTTGGATCCGGATTTCCGTTGTCCTCAATCTCCATTAGAATTGGATACATTTGTCCAGTTGTCTTCTAATAGACAATATTACCTCTTTTCCGTTGTTCCAGACAATTTCTGAAGTAATTTGTCTCCTGGCTATTCTCTCCGGTTTCTTTTATAGATTGCTGTAATGCTTTTTCTCCTTCGATAATCCCTTCTTCTGTTTTCCCTCCCAGAAAGAGGTAATAACTGTAACGGTCATGTTCTTTGGCTCTGATGTCTTCCCCGGTCAGGATATGGATGTTTGTGTATTTAAAGAAGGTATAAGAATGGAGCCATCCACTAGCTCCTCCAAAGATTAGCAAGGACGTTATAATAATTCCTTTAAGTTCTAGCCTTTCATTTCTCGAAATCAGAGCTGTCAACGTACCTATACTCATCAATATTGAGATATAATAGATTGGTTTCCCGATTTCCCAAAACATTATCCGGGAAATTAAAACCAATAACCAAAGTATGCAGGTTAATTCATAAAGTCGTTGTATTACAGACGGTTCTTTCTTAATCACTTCCTTAATTAGCCGAGTTATAGCTATTGCAGTAAGAGTTACGATAGATATTACTGACAATAGTTTACCAAATGGAAGAACCAGAAAGCTAATAATTATTCCCAATCCGGTCAATCCCGCTAATATTTCTGTGGTTCGTTTCATCTATTTGTTTGATTTTGTTAGACATGGAGATTCTCTCTCTTGTTATTTATCGAATAATCTCACTCCAGTCAAATTTTTCTCCTTTTTGAATTGAATCTTCGACTGATTTGCGACATGCATTTAATAACTGCGAGGCATTCTTAAACCACATTTGCTGCACCTCCTCGGTTACGCCACGTTGTTCCAATACTGGGGTTAAATAGTGTGCTTTATCTCCCAGAATCGTTTGGAGTGCGCAATCCATACAGATCAGAAAATAGTGAACATCCACCACCGTTAATGCGACCGGGTGTTGTCCGATCTGGATACACTTCATGCGTAAGGTGTTGAACTTCATTTCGGGTACCTTTTTAAAGAATTCTTCCCGGTTATGTTCCCGGTTAAACCGTCTGTTGTAGAATAATATTTGCTCCATTACCAGGAATGTCAGGTTTAATGTCACGACTGCGCCGTTTGATCTCGGACAATTGAGTTCTATCTCTTTCTGTGCATCTGCATTTGCGGCGTCAAAGATTTTGCGGTAGCGATTGTAATCCTCTACGAAGTTATAGCAAACACCATCTACCATTTCATCGGTCAGTTCGGGCTCTTGCGCTAACATTTCCGCTGGAAGCTTTACTCCCTGGTCTGCACAAAATGCCCTGAATTCTATCATTGAATTCATCAATGCATCATATACAATCGGTTTAAGCCTCTCCGGATAGAAGAGATATTCCCATTCAAATCCATCCGCCTTTATGGAATATTGCGAACGCATCATCATTGCAGCCGTATGAGGCAGTTTTACTATGATATCGGTATAAAACTCACGGCTATTATCCTCCAGGATGGCGTAGTCGTACATACTTCCGAGTTTCATCATGGGATTTTCACTCTCCTGATCTTCCATTGTTTCGAGATCAATCTCTGTGTCGGGACTCTCGGCAGAATATATTTCATACCATAATATATTCTTTTCAAATAGTACTACTTCGATTTCAGTCATTGTGTTATTGTTTTATGGTTATTTGCTTTTAGTGTTGCTGCTATTGCTTTTGGAAAACAATAGTTTTTTTAGACGTTATTTGTCGTATGCAAATTCACTCAATTCATTGAGTTCGGCTTGAATTGTTTGTGTCCAAACTTTTTGTTGTTCTTCAATTGTTCCGGATTTAGTTTCCGAATCATATTGTAATCTCCGTTTGGTGAAATCTGCCGAGTTTTTTGCATTTAACTGGTCAACGATTGAGAGTCCTGCAAATAGCTTCTTTTTGTTTTCCCGTAGTTCCTTGCGAAAGCGTCGCACATATATTTCTGCCATATCGAATAATGTTTGCTGATATCTCAGTGATTGTGCTGTGTATTGAGTTGTATCGATCCAGGAGGCAGTCTTGATGAGACAATTCTTTACTTTCTTATTAAAGTTGCTCGTGAAAAAGTCAAATCCTTTGACGTTATATTCAATGCTGAATTGTGCAAAGCAATATTGTGAGGTTGTATGGCCTTTCTTTATGCCAAAATCATCAACAGTCAATCTATGATTTGTATTCCAGAGTAAGAATTCGGGATTATTCTGACATTTCCCATTTACACTTAGCCCTATTAAAGCCAGAATTAGTAATAGTTGTTTCATTGTTTATCGTTATTTCTGTTTATATGATTAGTCCATATTCTTTTAGCGCATCTTGCCATATGTATTCCTTGTTGATTTCGATTGTATTCGTGATCCTCCTCTAGCGCGAGTTACGCTATCGCTAAACTCGCGCCAGGAGTTACCTTTCAAACTCGCGCGATATAGGCATAAATATTATTGTCTTTACTGAGGTTTATTTACAATTTCCATTATTTTGTCTGGAATTACAGTCTGTCTAAAACCATACTGCTCATATAATTTGTGGGCATCATTAGTCGCAAGCATAAAGCGTTGCAAACCTTGCAAATCAGAGTGCTGCATTATTGCTCTCATAAGTTGTTTCCCCAATCCTTGTTTTCTGTATTCTTCTAAGATAAAAACGTCCATAATATAAGCAAACACAGCATAATCTGTGAGAACTCTTGCAAATCCGACTAGTTTGTCTGAATTATCATATACTCCAAAGCAAATAGAATTCTCAATGGAACGTTTAACTGTCTCATAACTTCTACCAATAGCCCAATATGAACGATTTGTAAGAAAATCATGTATCACATTTAAATCCAACTTGCCTTTATCCGTAGATATTTTAAAATTACTCATGGTCATTCTTTTTTTAAACTTGCACATAACGGTTTGCTTATATGAAATGAAGCGGATTGTGGAGCTGCGTCTGTATCCCCTGTGACAAACGATAATGCAGGACAAATTGCCCGAAAACCCAATGCTACTGCTTTGTTTTATATACGTTGTTGTAAGCCGTTTTTTATTTTTTATCTTCCTTCCTTTCCATGTATTTGAGTAATATCAAGCTTTAAGACAACCATTTTTGAGTGATAATCGTTTGATTTAAATAACTTATCCTTAATCACCATACTATCACTTTCAAGATGATTCAATAATACACTCATTCCATGAATCTTTTCTTCTAAATCAGTAACAATTGTCATAATCCCCCAGAATACAACTGTTCTATAATTATGCCCACATTCATTTATAACATAACCACCGTCTTCAATTACAGTAGCACATACTTGTGAGTTTGCACCAATAAAATCAAGTTTTAATCCTTGAGGTGCACAGTGAAAATATAAAGTCTTGTTTTCAGAATCAAATCCATAACTTAAAGTTACAATATAAGGCTCATTATCACGACACATTGAAATCACTGAATATTTACCGTTTTTAAGTATCTCATAAATATCTGAATCAGCTTTAATCTCTCGATTTGGTCTATTATGTAAATGATATTTTTGCATATAATTTCTAATCTCTCTCTTTTAATCAAATTGAATTATCCAAAAAGCCCCCTCTAGCGCGAGTTATGCTATTCTCTCTTTATTGCGAATTACGTTATCGCTAAACGCGCCAGGAGTTACTTTTCATACTTGCGCGAATGAGGAGCTTACTCCTTGTTGCAGTCGCAGACTGCTTTGATTTTAGCTTCGCTGATTTTCAATTCAGCACAAGTCCCCGCTGCGCTCAAGACTTGCGCTAGGTCCTGACTGCAATTGTTCATTCTTGCGCGAATGAGGAGTTACCTTTAAAACTCGCGCGAAATAGGGTCCTATGTATTAGTGGCAGTTATTATTTCTTTGGATTTCGTGTCGTAAACAATTAAACCTTCTTCCTTATCCCCAAGTTGCCAGATTAATTCTCCTTTCTCATTCCAAACCGATGATTTTCCTGCGCATTCATATCCTCCTGATTTTCCGACATAATTTGCCATAAATGTTATCAGATTGTTGTTTTTAGCTATGTCTGAAAGTAATTTTAATTCAGCATCAATTCCGTTTATAGAACTTAATACACTTGCGACATAAATTGTTGCCTTGTTTTGTTTTGCAAATTCACAATGTGCTTTATTAGTCGTCTCATAGCAAATAGCTGGAGATACAACTTCTGATTCAAAATTTAAAACAAGTGGATTTTTGCCAGCTTTAAAGATTGTTTCTTCTGGTGGATATAAATACTGTTTGGAATAGGTCGTTCGCTCTTTATTGGGTTGGAAAATAATCATGCTTACAAATGTGTCATTCTCGTCTTTTGTTGGCAATCCAACGCCAATCGTGATTCCATTTCTATCACTTAAATCCTGTAACTCATTTAATCTTATATCGTTTTGATTGGTTGCAAGACTCGCTGCTATCTCTGGTTCGTATCCTGTTACAGACAACTCTGGAAAAACTATCATTTCCGCTTTATTCCGGACTGCCTCTTTAATCCACGTTAAATGGTTTTCTATATTCTTCTCAATATTTCCTTTAATTGCCTTTATTTGGGCTATTGCGATTCTCATTTTATTAGATATTTAAATTTCATTTTATACCTATTCCTATTAATTCCAGGATTCTCGTCTGTTTTTTATAATTGCCACTAACATCCCTCTATATGACACTCAAATCCTTTATGCGACACTAATATCTTATATTTTGGTATTGTCTTATATAGATTGATTGTTGGATTTCAGTTGTTTAATATTTTTCGAATTGAATCTTTTGTGTCTTGTACAGAATTACCTATTAGAGCCAGGAGTTACCTTTCAAACTCGCGCGAAAGAGAGACTCATGGCTGCGTTGCTTTTGGTGTTTGTATCAGTCAATGCCTCTTTGAAGCAAGCGATTTCTCTCTTTCCCTGACACCGCGGTGCTCTTAAAACCTGCTGCTTTTTCCATAATCCGATGACTTCTTTCTTCCATACATGACCGAAGTGAATCGGGAATGTAGTTCAACCTGTACTTCATGCTGGGTCGTGCTGACCGCACGAAGATCTATGTATTATGGGCTAGGTGCTTGGGTTTTCAAACAGTCAAGTAGTAAATCGATTTATAATCTAGTTCTTTAGCTCCAATCTTTTTATAAAAGTCAATTGCTCCATGATTTGCGTTATTTACATACCATTCCACTTTATTCGCTCCATGAACTTGCGCAAAGTCTTTTATGTAATCAAAAAGCTGTTTCCCAATTCCTAAATTTCTATACTCAGGAAAAACGAATAAGTCTTCAATGTAATAATTCGTCTTCGCCTTAAACGTTGAAAATGTTTTTAAAATCAACGCAAAGCCACAAATCTTATTCTCTTCGTTCTCGGCTACAAACACTTTAACGTGACTGTCTGAACTGAAAATTGATTCTTTTATGTCTTGTTCTGTTGCCGAAACCATGTCTAGTTGATTAACATGTTCCGCCAGTCCACAAATACAGTCATAAATTATTACTGAATCTTTTTCTACTGCTTCTCTAATTCTTATCATATTCCAGTGGTCTTTTATTTTATTCGTTCTTGTATTTCTGTTTGGTTGTTCTCTACGTACTTACAACTCGGTGTGTTTCCGCACTTTCGACAAGATAAATCCCAACCTGAATTTAAAGTCTCACATTCTGGGCATTTATAGTTTTCCAGTGATTCTATGGATTTAATCCAGATTAAATCGCATGTTCTTTTTAACCTCATTGACATTTTCAATATTCGTCAACATTTCAAGCAAAGTAAATGCAACATCTAGTGATGTAGCAGGACCTGTTGATGTGATAATATTTTTATCAATTACAAGTCGTTTGTCTAATACAGTTACTCCAAAATCCGCTAATTCTTTTCGTCGTTTACCATTGTTCAAGTCCCAAGTAGTTGCTTTTCGATTTGCCAAGACCCCTGATTTCCCGATTGGTAGTGCACCGACACAGATTGATGCAATTATTTTGTTCTGTTTATCAAATTCTCTGATTAAGTTTTGGAATCTTTCATCGTATACATCTTCTAAAAATCCCGCAACAGGTGCTCCTCCTGGAATTGCAAGTGCGTCAAAATCTTCTACTTTTATTTGGTCAAATGATATTTCTGGTTTTACTATTAAATTCCAATAGCATGTATATTCTGGTCGTAATCCTGTTGTAATTAAGTCTACAGCATTAAATCCGACTTCACGACTCCATCCAACCACATCAGTAAATGCGCTGGCCTCATATGCTTCAAATCCTTGCGATAAAAATAAAAGTACCTTTTTAGTCATCTTTATAATTTTATAATCCAATTGCGTCAGTGTTGTCCTCTAACATTGGTGCCAACATCCCTCAATATGACACTCAAATCTTGTATGCGACTCCCTCTATCGCGAGTTTAGCCATAGCGTAACTCGTGCTGGACATACGAGCAGCTTGTAGCTGCGGGATAGTCCGGCAAGTTGTAATATTAACTCTGCCTTTGATCTCTAATAATACCAGTTAACCATTTGTCATATTCGTATCATTAATATGCGACAGCTACAAGCTGTCTTTGTTTTGGACACGAGTTACGCTATCGCTAAACTCGCGCCAGAAGTTACTTTTCATACTCGCGCGAAAGAGGGGTTACTTTTTATCTTTCTATTTTTTTCATTCTTATGGTGTCAGTTGGATTTCTGAAACCAATCAAATTGTCTTTGCTAATTTTCATTGTCATAGAATCCGCTTTTAAAATCCAATTCCCATTTTCGTTCTCATAATGTCCGTCTAAGAACCCACAGGAAGAACCAGGATTTAAACTGTAAGTGAGACTAAATTCGTTTGTTTCTTTCAACCTTATCAATGAAAAAGTAGTGTCGGCTTTCTGAAATGTCCATTCTTCTAATTGTTTGTTTTGGTGTCTGTCGATTCCCTTTCCAAACAGGTAAAACATTATAATTGAAGAAACGACTGAGTTTACAAGAAATACACTCGAATACTCCTTCTTCTTAGCAAATAATAGAACTCCTGCTATTATAAGATTAAGAACAAAAATAAAAGGAACCAGAAGAATAATTTCTATTGAAACACTTGGGTCTGGATCCATTCGATACACCCATAGCCAAATCAGTCCAAAGTCAATAATCGTAAGTCCTAATATTTTATATAGTGTTTTCATTTTTTGATCTCTAACAATGCCAGTCGACTATTCATCGTATTCATATCATTAATATGCGACAGCTACAAGCTGTCTTTGTTTTGGAGATCAAGTTGCTTACTACTACATGAAATTGAAATCAAAAGCAACAGAGTAATAATTATATTTTTCATTTATTCAATCGTTTAAAAAATTCAGTTCACCCTTTTTGATCTTTTTGGCATATTGTTTTGGGTTCCCGTTTTTGTCTGTAAATCCGATAACTACTCCGTCTTTTCCCGGCAAATATAATAGTCTGAAATTTCCTTGTCCAATATAAATGCCTGCGATGTAAGAAACAGAAGTCGATTCCCAGTCGTCTTTATTTGCCTTTCCCCAGTCAACCAACTTTCTATACTTGTCAGAATTCACTTTAATTGTGTCTGGTCGTTCAAGTTGATTCCCAATCTTTAATTCTAACGGTAATTTCTGGTCGATATAATCATTAATATCAATATGTTGTCTACACCCGAAAAAGGTAGAAGTCAAGATTAAAATTCCTAGAATTGCAATTGTTTTCTTCATAGATTTCACGTTCCTCCTCTAGCGCGAGCTTAGCGCAGCGTTCCCGATATCTATCGGGATCGTGCTGGAAATTCGAGCAGCTTGTAGCTGCGGGATAGTCCGGCAAGTTGCAATATTAATTCTGTCTTTGATCTCTAACAATGCCAGTCGACTATTTGTCATATTCATATCATTAATATGCGACAGCTACAAGCTGTCATAGTTTTG
>JAUZOF010000005.1 GCA_030706585.1 Bacteroidota bacterium | reverse complement strand
GAGCACCCACTGGTTCTTTCCGTCAAACCACATCTCCACATCCTCGGAGGTATATTTGAATTTATTACCTTTCATAATCACCTTACCACTGTAAGTCTCGTTTTGTTTCGCCTTTTTGTTGGCTACTTTTACCGTAAAATCAGCCGAGATCCCTCCGGCCTTTTCATACGCTGCATGAGCTTCATCCAATACGGCCACTGCTTTCGGATTTTGCTGAGCTGATAACGAAAAAATAGAGATGATAAATCCCAATACAAAAACTACCTGTTTTTTCATAATTGACTGTGTGATTTCAAATTAAAAATTCAGATTATCGGACAAACAATCATCCTATCGGGGATGTTTGTCTGAGGTAAATCTTTTCAGTTAAAATGGCATTTCCTGACACTTTTTCAGGGAATGCCATTTATCGTATTAAAGCATATTCTTTAAATGGTTCTCCAGCTGAACTTCATCCGCCAATAACACCTGACGGGCTTTGCTTCCCTCAAACGGGCCAACCACTCCGGCAGCTTCCAATTGGTCCATGATACGGCCTGCACGGTTATAACCCAATGACATTTTACGCTGAATGAGAGAGGTTGACCCCTGCTGATGAATGACGATCAAACGGGCTGCCTCTTCAAACATCGGATCCCGGTCATTCAAATCAATACCTGCTGCATTGCTACTGCTCTCTTCGCCCACATATTCCGGCAGGTAATACGCATTCGGATAACCGCGTTGATTTCCAATATAATCGGCAATACCTTCCACTTCCGGCGTATCGACAAAAGCACATTGCACACGAATCAAATCGCTACCCTGAGAGAAAAGCAAGTCACCCCGGCCGATTAACTGGTTAGCACCCGGACAATCCAGAATCGTACGCGAGTCAATCATGGACGATACACGGAAGGCAACACGCGCCGGGAAGTTCGCTTTGATAGTACCGGTAATGATGTTGGTAGATGGGCGCTGTGTCGCGATAATCATGTGAATACCTACCGCACGTGCCAACTGGGCAATACGGGCAATCGGCAATTCCACCTCTTTACCGGCGGTCATAATCAGGTCACCAAACTCGTCGATAATCACCACGATATACGGCATATAGCGGTGCCCTTTTTCCGGATTCAGCTTGCGGTTGATGAATTTATCGTTGTATTCCTTGATGTTCCGCACATGAGCCTTTTGCAACAGGTCATAACGGCTATCCATCTCAATCGTAATCGACTTAAGGGTATTCACCACTTTGGTCACATCGGTAATAATGGCATCTTCCCCGTCGGGTAGTTTAGCCAGAAAGTGACGCTCGATATTAGAGTAAATATTAAACTCTACCTTTTTCGGGTCAACCAGTACAAACTTCAGTTGTGACGGGTGTTTCTTATAAAGTAATGAGGTAATAATCGCATTCAGACCTACCGATTTACCCTGACCGGTTGCCCCTGCCACCAGCACGTGAGGCATTTTGCAAAGGTCAACCATAAATATTTCGTTGGTAATGGTTTTACCCAATGCTATAGGCAAATCAAACTTCGTCTCCTGGAATTTGCGGGATGCAATGATGGACTGCATCGAAACCATTTGCGGATCCTTATTTGGCACCTCGATGCCAATGGTACCTTTGCCCGGAATCGGAGCAATAATACGGATTCCCAATGCAGCAAGGCTCAAAGCAATATCATCCTCCAGGTTTCGGATTTTGGAAATACGGACACCCGGTTCAGGTACAATCTCATAAAGCGTGATGGTAGGGCCAACTGTCGCTTTGATGGAGCTGATTTTAATGCCGTAGTTTTCCAGCGTTTCGATAATGCGGTTTTTATTGGCCGACTGCTCTTCCATATTGATGGGCAGATCGGCGTTATCGTAACGTCTCAGCAACTCAACTGACGGGTATTTATAGTTGGATAAATCCAGAGTCGGATCATAGGTTCCTAATGAATCGCCATCCCACACTTCATCATCGGTCGCATTTCGCTCAACGATAAAATCAGGATCTTCCTCACCTGCCTGCGGTAAAATTGTCTCTTCCTGAAAAGGAGCTTCCACCACAAAGTCATCCACCTGTCCCTGAGAAATCCAGGGTTCTGCCACTTCGTCCTCATCCTGCAAATCAGGTTTTGGAATAAAGGCAGGAGGCTGAACAACAGAAACCGGAGCCACCTTTTCCTCTGCAACCGGTTGTGAAAACACCGATTCTGAAGCAGCAGCTTCCTGTGGAGCCTCTTTTTTCTCTCTTTTGGGTATAAAGGAGAGACCAAAAATCTTACGGAGGAAAGGAATGGTATCGGCATTCACCACGATTAACGCCAAAAGAAAAGTAAAGACAATGATAAGACAGGTTCCAATCCACCCGACATTGGCCTGAAGCAATTCGCTCATATAAAATCCATGCGAACCGCCAAGATACAGGAACGAACTGTCCATGGTATCCACAAAAAAGAACCCGAAAAACAGAGAGCCCCAAATCAATCCGACCGCACTAAACGCAAAGTGTTTAAAGAGTCGGAACTGCTGGGCTTTCATCAGATTCAGCGATGTGAGCGCAAGAAAATAAACTAAAAAGAAAGATGAGACACCAAAAGTCCGGTTCAGGAAAAAATTAGACAGGAATGCGCCACTGGAACCCGCCCAGTTTTCAATCCCGTTTTTCACTTTAATCAATTCAAACAACGTCTTATTTTCCAGTTTGCTTTGGTCGGCAGCACCGGTATAAAAGAAGGAGATGAATGACACAATCAACAGCACATCAAACACAAACAACAACAAGCCAATCACAAAATGTGTAATCTCGCTGTTGTATAACTGTTTAATCTTATCGATAAGCGGTGGTGTCTGAGCTGCAACCGCTTTCTTTTCGGGTTTCTTTTTGGCCATAATAATCCTTAATTAACCTCACAAAGGTAAAAAAAACAACGAAATACCAGCTATCACACACCCGATTTATCTGTTAAAAATCGGAGTATAGAAATCGGTTGTATTTTGCAGGTTGGATTGGTTAAAAGACAGAAAAACGGGAATGTCTTGTTTTCAAGAACATCCCCGTTTTATTGTCTTGTATGATATGTAAATTACAACGTCCTGGTCAGATATTCATGCATACTGGCAGCAGCCTTACGCCCGTCACCCATTGCGAGAATTACAGTAGCACCTCCACGCACGATGTCACCTCCGGCAAACAGGTCTTTCACATCCGACTGCATGGTTTCCTGGTTCACAATAACCGTTCCCCATTTGCTGACCTGCAAGCCTTCGATGGAACTTGGAATCAACGGGTTCGGAGATACCCCTACACTCACAATCACCAAATCCACTTCTATCTCTTCCTGTGCCCCCGGAATCTCTACAGGACTTCTGCGACCAGAGGCATCCGGTTCACCCAGCTCCATTTTCTGAAGAATCATCGTTTTTACACGACTTTTCTCGTCACCCAGATAAGCAACAGGGTTATTCAACGTCAGGAATTCAACGCCCTCTTCTTTGGCGTGTTTTACTTCTTCCAAACGAGCCGGCATCTCCTCTTCCGAACGACGGTAAACAATCATCGCACGCTCAGCACCCAGTCGTCTTGCAGTACGAACCGAGTCCATCGCGGTATTTCCACCTCCAATGATAGCCACTTTTTTTCCGAAGAAAACAGGGGTATCCGAATTCGGATTGGCAGCATTCATCAGGTTCACGCGGGTCAGGTATTCATTCGAAGACATCACTCCGTTCAGGTTTTCACCAGGAATACCCATGAAGCGGGGCAATCCGGCACCACTTCCCACAAAGATTCCCTTGAAGCCCATATCGTGAATATCGTCGTAGCTCAAAGTCTTTCCGATGATGCAGTCGGTGATGAACTCTACGCCCATTTCGCGCAGGATATTTACCTCTACATCTACGATTTTATTTGGCAGACGGAACTCCGGAATACCGTATTTCAAAACGCCGCCCACTTCGTGAAGCGCTTCGAATACGGTGATCGAGTAACCCAGCTTGGCCATATCACCGGCAAATGCCAGTCCGGCAGGACCGGAACCTACTACGGCAATTTTAATGCCGTTTTTCGGTGCGGTTTCCGGCACAGACATCTGACCGCTTTCGCGTTCATAGTCAGCAGCAAAACGCTCCAGGTAACCGATGGCTACTGCCTCTTTATTCATTTTCTTAGTGTACACGCAATTTGCCTCACACTGTTTTTCCTGCGGACAAACACGACCACACACAGCAGGAAGAGCGCTGGTCTCTTTCAATGTGCGGGCTGCGCTGAGAAAGTCGCCTTTCTCAATATATTTTACAAACGTAGGGATATTGATGCTTACCGGACACCCCTGCATACAGGTAGGATCGGCACAGTCGAGGCAGCGTTTTGCTTCACACATCGCCTGCTCGGGTGTCAGGCCCAGGTTTACCTCTTCGTTATTGCGGCTGCGGTATTCTGCATCCAGTTCGTTCATGTGAACACGTGAAAGAGCAGCACGATCTTTGGCTTTCATGCCTTTGCGCAACTCATCTCTCCACGCCTCGTTTCTTCTCTCTGCTATGATTGATTGTTCTGACATTTCTGTTATTCGTTTTGTTAAATGTACTTTCCGTGAATTACTCCACATCTTTGTATGAGCCCAGACGCATCAGCATTTCATCGAAATCTACCTGATGAGCGTCAAATTCGGGACCATCCACACATACGAATTTTGTTTTTCCTCCCACAGAAATACGACAAGCGCCGCACATTCCGGTTCCGTCCACCATGATAGTGTTGAGTGATGCCACTGTTGGCAATTCATATTTCTTAGTCAGCAACGAGACAAACTTCATCATCACCGCAGGACCGATGGTTACACAAAGATCCACTTTTTCACGTTGAATCACGCTTTCGACTCCCTGCGTAATCAACCCCTTATTTCCATACGAACCATCGTCAGTCATCACGATTACCTCGTCAGAGTTTTGCTTCATCTGCTCTTCGAGGATCACCAGATCTTTGGTACGGGCAGCCAACACGGTAATCACGCGATTACCTGCCGCCTTAAATGCCTCAACAATAGGCAACAGCGGTGCAACGCCCACACCACCACCGGCACAAACTACGGTACCTACCTTTTCGATGTGTGTCGCCTTACCCAGCGGACCTACCACATTGGTAATATATTCACCTTCATTCAGCGCGCAAATCTTGGCTGATGAACGTCCTACGTTTTGGATAACAAGCGTAATGGTGCCTTTTTCTTTATCGGCAGCCGCGATGGTCAGGGGGATACGCTCTCCCAGCTCCCCCACTCTTACAATCACAAAGTGTCCTGCTTTGCGGGAACGGGCAATCAAAGGAGCTTCAATCTCCAGCTTTACCACCTTCTCCGAGAAGTACTCTTTACTGACAATTTTGTTCATTATGTGTAGTGATTTTACGGAAAAATAGTTTCTAAAAAAGAACGCGCAAAGATAGAGCTTTTATATTTAGGTGCAAAAGAAATAATTACAGGGAAATCTTTCAGGAGAAATTTAAAATGGGAATAAATTCCGGAGTGGTTTACATTCAGAATACGACTTTTGGGGTGCTCCGAATTGTAGATTAAATTAAGCGGTTGTTTTATTTTCATTGTGATACTTTCCCATATCAAACCCGAGGCTTATTTCTCATTTTTTTACGGATCTAGCAGATTCGACAACGAATAGAGGTAAATCTCAGAATACAGTCTTCCTACCCTACCAAAACCACACCAAAACCATACTATAAACGCCTTTTAAAGTAAGATTTCACAGTGATATCACAGTATTGTCACAGTGGTAACACAGTGTTATTACAGTTTTTTAAATGACTGTGATATCTCTGTGTTACTACTGTAACTTGAATTTAATAAATACGCTAGTAATAAGCTTAAACCTATAAGAAACTGCGCTAATGGTATAGTAGGACCCGGGACAAGAAGCGCACCCGGAACGGACAAAAGCTATAGGAGTAAAAATCAGGAGTCATTCACGATAAACTTTTCTACTCTAAAGCAATCATGAAATTCGAGATATTCATGATCGCCCTTTCACTCTCTACCCCATTCCTCCCAACTAAATCCTTTCATTTATCCCATCCGGTCAATCCATCATCCGCTTATTCAACCAACGACTTTCCCCCACTGCCCGTTGCAAATACGCCCCATTTTCCAGCAACTCATCCCTTTAACACTCAATTTCATCCGCATTCTCTTTTGAATCAGAAAGATTTTCAATACATTTGGGAAAGAACCTAAGAAGACTGACCATGATACAGATTGAATTTCAGGTTAATTACCGGACAAAAGGAGATGAAAAAGTTTATCTGACCGGCTCTATCCCAGAATTGGGGAACGGAGATAAACAGCACGCAGTGCTTATGCACTACAGTGGAAACGGAAACTGGTCCTATGATATTGAAACCCGCAAAGCCGACCTATCCTTCACCTACGGATATATTATCAAGGCTGACCAGAAGATCATCAGGGAAGAATGGGGTAAACAACGCCACTTTCTGGTCAATGAAACCAACGAATATTACCGGCTATGCGACCATTGGCAGGCTATTCCTCCCAACAATCCTTTTTTCTCATCCGCATTTACCCAACATTTGTTTGCCAGAGGAAAAAACAATAACGCTTCAGGTGAACCTAAAATCTATAGAAAAAGCCTTACCTTAAAAGTTTATGCACCCACGGTTCAGCCTCAATATCAGCTGGCCATTTTGGGTAATGACCCTGTATTGGGTAACTGGCAACCCGACAAAGCCATCTTGCTTAATAATAATTCATTTCCGGAATGGGATATCTGCATTGATATGGCCAATTGCAAAACTACTTATCTCGAATATAAATTTGTACTGATAGATTCAGAAAACCAACAACTTGTTGCCTGGGAATCCGGAGCGAATCGCCATTTCAACACAGAAATTATTTACTTGCGTGAAGCTATTATAGTCAGTGGACTCCAGTTTGAAAATCCGCTAGCCGGCTGGAAAGGAGCCGGTGTGGCGATTCCTGTATTTTCATTGCGCACCAATGATAGCTTCGGAATCGGTGAATTCGATGATCTCAGAAAACTTGCTGACTGGACAGCACTCACCGGACAGAAAATCATTCAGATCCTACCGATCAATGATACTACGATGCTGCATACCTGGGAAGACTCCTATCCCTACAATGCCAATTCAATCTTTGCCCTGCATCCGATTTACCTCAATCCGGAGAAAATCGGTATCCTTAAGAATAAAAAGAGAATGGCCTATTTCAGTCAAAAGCGTAGTAGCCTAAACCAACTGAAAGAAATTGACTACGAAGCTGTCAGCAAGACGAAATGGGAATATTTCAGGGAAATATTTAAACAAGAGGGAGACAAAACGCTTAAATCGGAAAACTTCCTGAATTTCTTCAACGACAACAAAGAGTGGCTGATACCTTACGGAGCATTTTGCTATCTGAGGGACAAGAACGGCACGCCAGACTTTACCCAATGGCACAACTATGCCTACTTCAATCCTCGTAACATCACCAATCTGACCTGCTGCCAATCAGTGGCATATCCCGCAATTGCATTGCACTATTTCCTGCAATATCATTTGCACCTACAACTGACTGAAGCTGTACAATATGTGCATGACAAAGGATTGGTGCTGAAAGGTGATATTCCCATTGGAATCAGCCGCAACAGCGTAGAAGCCTGGAAAGAATCGCATTACTTTAATATGAATGGTCAGACAGGCGCGCCTCCCGATGATTTTGCAGTAAATGGCCAAAACTGGGGCTTTCCAACATACAACTGGGAAGCAATGGAAAAAGACAACTTTCAATGGTGGCGCCGCCGGTTTGGAAAAATGGCAGACTATTTTGATGCGTACAGGATCGACCATGTACTGGGATTCTTCCGCATCTGGGAAGTTCCCGCCGAAGCCGTTCATGGACTACTCGGCCATTTCAGCCCTGCCCTGCCATTGAGCGCTGATGAAATCAAACACTACGGGCTCCACTTTCATGAGTGGATGACCAGACCATACATCCACGATCATGTCATCCGCGGGATCTTCGGTGAATACGCGAATGAGGTAATGTCACTCTATCTCGATCATAAAAGCCATGACAAATGGGCGTTAAAACCGGAATTTATCACCCAGAAGAAGGTTGAAAACCGTTTTAAAGGTCTCAAAGACGAAAAAAGCCTCTTTATACGAGACGGATTATACGCTTTGATCAGTGAAATCCTGTTTGTTTACGATCCGAAAGAGCCTGACAAAGTGCATCCCCGCATATCCGCTCAATTCACCTATGCGTATCAGGCGCTGAATGATCACGAAAAATGGTGTTTTAACCGCTTATATGATGATTTCTACTATCACCGGCACAATGAGTTCTGGCACAACCAGGCGATGAAGAAACTGCCGGCATTAATCTCCTCAACTTCCATGTTGGTTTGCGCGGAAGATCTTGGTATGATACCTTCGTGTGTACCACAGGTACTGGAGGAGCTTCAGATTCTGAGTCTGGAGATACAACGTATGCCCAAAGATCATCGTTTTGAATTTGGTATCACCAACCAGTACCCTTATCGTTCGGTAGCGACAACCTCCACGCACGATATGACGACAATCCGGGGCTGGTGGGAAGAAGATTATGCCAAAACGCAACAGTACTACAACGCTATATTAGGTAAACACGGACAAGCACCACATCATGCCGATCCATATATCTGTGAAAATATCATCGAAAACCACTTATGGTCACCGGCTATGCTTGTTATCCTCCCATTTCAGGACTGGTTATCAATAGATGAAAAATTACGACGTGCAGACGCAAATGAAGAACGCATTAACATACCGGCCAATCCAAGGCATTATTGGCGATACCGAATGCACTTGACACTGGAGGAATTGATCAATAGCCATCATTTGAATCAACATATTTCACGCCTAATCCTCCAAAGTGGCAGATAAAAAAATCCCCGGTTGCAAAACACAACCGGGGATATTTATTTCAATTCGTCCTGAGAATTTACATTTTCAGCTCTTTCTCGATTTCATCAATCTGCGAGCGTAAATTTTTATCTATCTCTATCAGGTTTTTAATCGTTTTACAAGCATGTAATACAGTAGCGTGATCTTTTTTACCGATCAACTCTCCAATGCGGGAGAACGACTGGTCAGTATGCTTTTTAGCCAGATACATGGAAATCTGACGAGCCTGTGCATATTCACGTTTGCGTGATTTAGAATTAACCATCTTCTGGTCAAGGCTAAAGTATTCACATACTTTATCCAGAATCTGTTCTGTTGAAATCTCTTTCTTCTCAAATTTCACACACTTGCTCAATACCCGTTCTGCCAGATCAATATCCACATCACGGTTATACACCATTGAGTGTGCCATCAACGAAACGATAACACCTTCCATGTCACGAACATTCTCAGTAACATTATTGGCAATGTACTCAAGCACATCGTCGTTAATGCTCAATCCGTCATGACGAACCTTATTACGAAGAATGGTTTTACGCAACAGGTAATCGGGTTTTTCCAGTTCGGCAGTCAAACCCCATTTAAAACGGGTCAACAGACGTTGTTCCAATCCATGTAATGAAACGGGAGGACGGTCAGAGGTCATCACCAATTGCTTATTATTTTGATGCAAATGGTTGAAGATATGGAAGAAGGTATTTTGCGTTGCTATTTTCCCGCCCAACTCCTGGATGTCATCAATCAATAACAAGTCAATGCTTTGGTAAAAGTTGATAAAGTCATTAACCGAATTATTGCGAACAGCATCAGTGTATTGAATCTGAAACAGGTGTGTCGAAACATACAAGACACGCTTACTCTGATGCAAGTGTTTAGTCATCGAACCGATTGCATTCAGCAAGTGCGTTTTGCCGACACCTGATTCTCCGTGTATAAATAACGGGTTAAATGCTGTTTTACCCGGATTACGTGCAATAGTTTCTCCGGCAGTACGGGTAAGCTTGTTACTCATACCGGCAAAGAAGTTTTCAAAAGTATAGTTGAAGTTCAACTGTGGATCCAGATCCTGATAAACACGTTGAGCAAAGGGATCTGGCACACGTTTAAGCTCATTGACCGGTGGCTGTTTCTTTTTTTCGGAAAATGAAGGCGCCCCCTCCCAATCAGAGGTAGATTTTGTCTCATTTTCCACCAAAACACGATACATAAGCTTAGTCTGACGACCAGCCACCCTATGTATGGTATTTTGGAGCAGATCAATGAATTTCTCCTCCAGATATTCATAGAAAAAGGGACTTGGCACCTGGATCAACAGCTCGTGATTGTGATATTGAAGAGGCACAATAGGTACAAACCATGTATTATAGGCCGCTTCACTCACATTATCGCTAATGATCCGGAGACACTTGTCCCAGATTTCATTGTGAGTTAACTTCATATTCAATTTCAATTTTTCTTTTCCAATTTCGAGATACAAATTTCAGACTTATTTCTGACAAAAAAAACCGGATTATTATTTGATTTTTCCCCTTATAGAATATCCAATTTATTCTCAGGTAGTTACGAAATAAAATTTAAGATTTCACCCCATCAAATAACAATCTATCACCCCACTGTATTTCAGACACTTACATTATTTTACATTTTAGAATGTCCTAAAACATAGTCTGACACAGGAAGCTCAATCCCTTATTTTCAGGACTATTATTTACCTGAATCAGGCCTCAGACAAAAAAACGAACAATATAGAACCAATCTAAATAAGCAATTTATTTCCGACCAAACACAGAGAAGTGAACATAACGTTTGGGATTTTCCTTTAAATCCACCATTAAACGATTAGCATTGGCTGTTGTTGCTGACAGATTGTCATAAAAAGTGCGATCATTAACCAATAAGCCCAATGAATTATCCTTACGGTTTAACTGTGTACTTAAAGATTTCAAGTTCGTCAAAGTCGTATCCATAGTACTCATAGTGTGTGCAAAATCAATGCGTTTAAGATTTCCGCTTACAGTTGAGAAGTCATTGCTCATGGTTTTAAGATTACTGACAACAACAGGAACTTCGTTTGACATGATTTTGTTTAAAGAAGCAGAGGTCTTGCTAAGCTCGGCTGTAGTTGTTTCGATATTTGTCAGAGACTTATTCAATGCCGGATTATTAACTACTTTCTGAAGACCTGACAGCACGGTATCCATTCGAGATAATATCTGGGAAAGTTTAGGCAGCATATCTTTTTCAACCTTTTTCATTAAACCGGAAGCTTCCTGGGCCGGAATAGTATCTCCGGGAACAAGATACTGATGACTCTCAAGATTAAGGGAAAGAGTAACGGCTGCTGTACCTAACAGCTCCGATTTATATTCGGCAAGTGTTCCTTTTGACACACGTAGTTCTTTATCCATTGCAAGTTCGACAATGATGTGTCCGGGATGTTCATAATCATATTCGAAAGATCTGACCAAACCAGCCTTATATCCATTGATGTAAACAGGACTGGAAACGGTCAACCCACTGACATCCTGAAATACAACATAATAATAATTTGCAGGTTTCATTAAATTAATTCCCTTCAGGTAATTTATCCCGTAATAAAGCAACAACAAGCTAATTATGGCGGCAAAACCGATTTTAACCTCTTTGGTAAGTTTTTTCATTGTCTGTTCTTATTAATCATTTCGTGGTTGTGATACAGAAACCAAGTTAGCCCCGTATCATATATTCTGAGTTGTATATTGATAAATCCAACAAAGTCAACGATCATAAAGATCTCATTTATTTGGTAAGATCATCTTTATTTTACGATGAATTTCTCTCCGTTGCGGTAACCGATTACAAAACAATCCTTGAATTTACGTGATAATTCACTTCTCAGTCGATTGATTTCCTTAAGATCGGATGTATTACCGATAGTATATTTGTAGAGTCCCTTTTCCTTATAAAAATCAATATTCTTTTCGCCTTTAAATTCGGATGAATTGGCTTTAAGTTGAAATGGAGATGCAAGAATCTGAACTTTATAAATAACCTCTTCCTGATTTTTGGAGGTCACTACACGGGTCGATTCCCGCTCTGCTGTATCTTTCTTTTCGGTTATCTGAGGGCGTTGTTCAATTGAAAGTGTCCCCTGACGTTTATCGTAGTTACGTTTAAACTGGACAAATGCATTATAGATCGCATTAGCCACCTTCTGCTGTCCTGATTTTGAATTCAGAAAGTTTTCATCGTTGCGGTTGGAAATATAGCCCACCTCAACCAGGACACTGGGCATTCCGGTATTTCGCAAAACCAGAAAAACATCCTGACGTACACCCCGATCTGTAATATCATTTCCCCTGAACTCTTTTTGGATGTTGGTAGCCATAGAGATACTCTGATCCATAAACCGATCATGCAGGGTTTCAAACATGATGTAAGATTCAGAAGAGTTGGGATCAAATCCTTCGTATTTAACCTTATAATTATCTTCCAGTAGAATTACGGCATTTTCCCGTCTTGCAACCGCGAGGTTTTCATTCGAACGGCGCAATCCCATTGTGTATGTTTCGGCACCATACGATGCACTGCTGGTAGATGAATTCGTATGAACTGAAATAAACAATTGTGCTTTAGATCGGTTCGCTATATTTGCCCGTTCCTGAAGTTCCACAAAATAATCACCATCACGGGTATAAATAACCTTCACGTTGGGATTTCTTGTTTTAATCATCTCTCCCACTTGCAATGCTATAGCAAGGTTTATGTCCTTCTCCTTTGAAAAGCTACCTATCGCCCCGGGGTCCTTACCACCGTGCCCTGCATCAATAATTACCTTAAAATCACCGGCATTCGCATTTACAGAAATAAAAACCAGCGTAAAAAGCAGGAATATCCTGACCAAATGATATGATTGATTCTTGATATACATAGCAAAGTTTTGCGCAAAGTTAATTTTTTCCGGCCAAATTCAACTATCGTCACCTACAATTCTAATAACGCTCAAGACTCTATCTGATTGTTATTTACAGCATACGCTCTTAAGGATCCCCAACTATATCCTCAGTATCAGACATCATCGAAGTTGCATCAAAAACAGGCGGAATATTCCTTAAAAATATGTATGTTTGCATTACAGTCCCACAATATTTACTGGCGAACTCTGTTTTACTAATAAAATCAGATCAAATTGAAAAAGGTCAACTACACCATATATGCAGCTTTATGTTCGTTACTACTTATCTCAGGAAGCTGCTCTACAGAAAAAAACACAGCTATTTCCCGGTTTTACCAGGGACTGACTACCCGTTACAATGTCTATTATAACGGTAATCAGAACTTTATCAAAGCATCTCAGAATCAGCTGCAAAATTCAGCAGATGACTATACCCTGTTTTTACCTTTACACCCGGTAAGCTTATTAAACGGAAGACTAAACAACGAATACGACCGGACCATCGAGAAGTGTCAAAAAGCGATTAAAACGCACTCTATCAAGACAAAGCCTGATTTCAATGGTTATAGAAATACTGAAAAGTACAAACAGTGGCAGTTGACAGAAGAATACAACCCGTTCCTGCACAACGCCTGGCTTTTGATGGCAAGAGCTCAATTCTTTAAAGGGGATTTCGAAGCCTCTTCTTCAACATTCAACTACATTATCCGCCATTTCCGCAATTTACCCAACGTGGTCATGGAGGCACAAATATGGAATGCCCGCTGCAGTGCAGAACAAAAAGATCTGTATGAGGCCGAGGACATTTTAGGCAAGATAAAAAAAGACGCACTAACACCAGGATTAAAATACGAATATAATGTAGCTCAGGCTGATTTGCTGCTAAAGCAGAAACTTTACCCGCATGCAGCAGATGCTATTCAGGAAGTATTAAAAGCAGAAAAAGATAAAACACAGAAATGGAGACTCAACTTCCTGCTGGGCCAAATCTTCCAAAGTACCGGAAATAGTCTGGCGGCATATTATGCTTACAACAAAGTAATCAGGCTTTCACCACCCTACGACGCACAGTTTGCAGCACGCATCCGTCTTACCGAATGTGCTGTTTCAGAGAATACCACCGGTATCCTCCGAACTCTTACATCCATGACTAAAAGAGTAAAAAACAGAGAGTACCTGGATCAGCTTTATTATGCTATTGGTAATATCTACCTGGGCAAAAAAGACACTTCAAATGCCGTTCTGAATTATGTTTTGTCTGTTGAAAAAAATAAGAAAAATGTAAGTCAGAAAGCTTTGGCACAACTAAAACTCGGGGATATTTATTTTGCGAAAAGAATGTATGCCCCGGCTCAACCCTGCTATGCGGGTGCACTCGCATCCCTTCCCAAAGATTTTGACGGTATTGATTTGGTTAAAAGACGCTCTGACGCACTGGATGAACTGATTGTACATTACCAGAATGTCCACTTACAGGACAGCCTGTTGACTTTAGCCTCAATGAATGAAACTGATCGTTTAATAGCGATCGGAAGAGTAATCGCAGAAATTAACCGCAAAGAAAAAGAAGAAAAAGAGAGGCTGGAAAAAGAAAAACAGGAAGACATCGCACTGCAACGTAAAGCCCAGATGGAAGCTGAATTCGGAGTACCTAATGCGATTAAGACCAACACTTTCACACCAACAGCCAACACTGACAACTCATGGTATTTTTACAATACTCAAAGTGTAACAAAAGGTAAAACTGAGTTTCAAAGCCGCTGGGGAAGCCGCAAACTTGAAGACAACTGGCGCCGTCGAAACAAAAGCGATTATGTGTTTGCTGATCTGGAAAAAGGAGAATCCAAATCAACCGAAGTGACTGGAGAAGCAATAAAATCGGATTCCATAACGGCTAATCCGAAAGAAAAATCGAATGACCCTAAAAACCCCAAATACTATTTAAGCCAAATCCCTTCTACTCCGGAAGAGATTAAAAACGCAAACGATATTGTCAGTGAAGGACTATTCAACATGGCTTACGTTTACCAAACCAGACTCGAAGACTATCCGTTAAGTGTTTCTACTTACAACACACTATTGAAACGCTATCCGGATACCAAAAATAAGATTGAAGCCTATTTCAATTTATACCAAATTGCCCGCACTCAAAACGATATAAAACAGGCCGACTATTACAAAGATAAAATCATATCAGAATTTCCTCAAAGTAGATATGCGGCCATTCTCTCAAACCCAAATTATCTGGCTGCTTTAAATCAGAAAAGTCACGTAATTGATAGTTTGTACGCTCAGTCCTACAACGCTTACCTGAAGAATGACCTGTCATTTGTTCGCTCCGCATACGAAAAGGTCCAGAAAGAGGCTCCGATGTCGGTATTGATGCCGAAATTCATGATGCTGAATGCTTTGACCTTCATTTCGGAAAAGAAAAATGATGAATTCAAAAAGCAGCTTAAAGAGCTGCTCGACAGATACCCCAACGCTGATGTAAGCCCGCTGGCCGGAGCCATGATGGCAAATGCAGTGCAGGGCCGCATGGTTACAGGGGAAAAGATATCAACCGATATCTGGAGCAAACAGATCAAGGCCAGCGAATCTGAAGCAATGGTTTCTACTGATAAGAATACCCAATTTACGATTGACCCAATCAGCCCACACCTTATGCTTTTTGTATTCCCGGCAGATTCGACTTATAATAACAAGTTGATTTATGAAGTAGCAGGGTTCAACTTTGCTAACTTTGCGGTACGTGATTTCGACATGGACATGCTTCCCTTACAGGGAATCGGACTACTCAGGGTAAAAGGCTTCAACACATTTGATGAAGCGTTTATTTACCGCCAAAGATTATTCGGGCCAAAAGGAATTGCCAATCGCTTACCGTCACAACTCAAAACGGTGTTAATCTCAGAGAAGAACTTCGACAGTTTATTGATGGGACGAACATTTGACGAATATTTCAAGTTCTATGAAAAGAATTTCGGTGGGAAGAAGTAGCGATTCCGCTCTATCAGATTCTACTAAACCATAATCAGAATTATCAAATATAAAATATGAAGAAAGACCGCCTACTCTGGGCTGATGACGAAATAGATTTGCTCAAACCCTACGTTTTTTTTCTGGAAGAAAAAGGGTATGAAGTAGTAACGGCTTCTAACGGTCGCGATGCCATAGACCTTTGCCGGGAGGAGAACTTTGATATGATTTTCCTCGATGAAAACATGCCCGGCCTGAGCGGTCTGGAAACACTGGCCCGTATCAAAGAGATCAATCCCTCGGTACCCATCGTGATGATTACCAAAAGCGAAGAGGAAAACATCATGAATCAGGCTATCGGTAGTAAAATAGCCGATTACCTGATCAAACCGGTCAATCCGAATCAAATCCTGATGAGTATCAAAAAATACGTACACAAAAAGGAGATTATTTCGGAAACCACCACCCACAGCTACCAACAGGAATTCAACAAAATAGGGATGCAAATCAACGACTCATTCACCTATTTTGACTGGATGATGGTGTACAAAAAACTGGTTTATTGGGAACTGGAGCTTGAACAGGCGCAAAACAACATGGATGACCTGCTCAAAATGCAGAAAAAAGAGGCCAATTCGGCTTTTGCCAAGTTTATCAAAAACAACTACGAATCGTGGGTTCTCAATCCGGATACCCGTCCGATGATGAGTCCTGACCTCTTCAAACGCCGAGTTTTCCCAATCCTCGACGAAGGTGAAAAACTATTTTTCATCCTGATTGATAACTTTCGTCTAGACCAGTGGAATGTAATTAAAGGTCACCTGGCTGAATACTTCAACTTTGAAGAAGAGCTGTATTATAGCATTTTACCAACTGCAACCCAATATGCCCGTAACGCAATTTTTTCGGGATTGATGCCTTTGCAAATTCAAAAGATGTTCCCTGAACTTTGGGTGGATGAGGAGGAGGAAGAGGGTAAGAACCTGAATGAATCACCGTTAATTCAGACTCAAATTGAACGTTTTCGTAAAAAATATACTTTCTCTTACCACAAAGTCAATGACTCTCAGTTTGGAGAACGGATGTTACAGAACTTCTCCGAACTGGAGAAAAGTCAGTTAAATGTCGTGGTTCTCAACTTCATTGATATGCTTTCGCATGCCCGTACCGAGTCAAAAATGATCCGAGAGCTGGCATCCTCTGAAGCAGCATATCGTTCTCTTACTGAGTCCTGGTTCAAACATTCTTTTGCGTCTGATATGTTCCGCATTCTGGCTGAAAAAGGATATAAGGTGATTATTACTACCGACCACGGAACCATCCGGGTAGAAAACCCGATCAAAGTTGTAGGTGACAGAAACACAAATACCAACCTGCGTTATAAAGTAGGTAAGAACTTGAACTATAACTACAAGCAGGTATATGAAATCAAGAATCCGGAAAAACTGGGGCTACCGGCTCCAAATGTAAGTTCGACCTACATCTATGCGATGAACGACGATTTCTTTGCCTACCCCAACAATTACAACTATTACGCAGGATATTACAAAAACACGTTCCAGCACGGAGGAATCTCAATGGAAGAGATGTTGATTCCATTTATCACATTAGAACCTAAAAAATAGACGATGCAAATTAAAATTTCAGACCTCGGCCAGATACACGAAGCGGCGCGCACCTTCATCGAAAATATGGGCGATGATACTGTCTTTGCCTTTTATGGCGATATGGGGGCAGGAAAAACAACCTTCATCAAAGCCATCTGCGAAGAGCTGGATGTGGATGATGTAATCAACTCCCCTACTTTTGCGATTATCAACGAATACCGCTCGGGAACAGGAGAACTGATTTACCATTTCGATTTCTACCGCATAAACAAGATTGAGGAGGCATACGATTTGGGGTACGATGATTATTTCTACAGCGGAGCACTCTGTTTTATCGAATGGCCCGAAAAGGTGGAAGAACTGTTACCCGGAGATTACATACCGGTGACTATAAAGGTCAATGAAGACGGAAGCCGTACCGTTCAGGTCGGCGAAGAATAAAAAAAGTGCCAATGATCGATTCAAACGACATTGGCACTTTTCTTTTCATATGTCAATAATAATTTTTGTTTTGGTTACATATGGAACTCGCATATATTGTCATTCTCTTTTGTGAACGTAAGTGCTTGCTCGTTTCATTACCATTTATTCCTGAAATACATCATCTCCGAAGTCAGGACTTTCTCTGTATAATCTGCTGCCCCGCAGATAGAGGGTGCATAAATCCCTTCTCCAAAGCAAATATCCGCCACTTCCACCTGGGCCTCATCCCACAGATCGGCATTGATAAATGCCTGTAGCAATTGCCGGCCGCCTTCCACCAATACCGATTGTATCTTGCGGTCATAAAGCGACTGAATAACCTGCTGTAACATCTCTTTTTCAAAGTCGATCTTTACATATTCACAACCGGTATTCGATGGATGCTCTTTTTCCGTAAATACAACGGTCGAAATCTTTCCATCAAATAAATGATAATCAGATGGAATCCGGAGTTGACGATCAAGGACCAGTCTCACGGGATGATTCCCGGTCCAGAAACGGACTGTAAGCGATGGATTATCATTAATCGCGGTATTGGTCCCGACAAGGATTGACTGCACCTCAGAACGTAATTTATGTACGTGCATCCGCGTCAACTCGTTCGATATCGGAGTCGGACATACGGCATCCTGCTCGCATCTTTTTTTATCAATAAAAGCATCGCGGGTTTGCGCCCATTTCAAAACAATGTAAGGGCGTTTTTTCTCAAGAAAGCAGAAGAAAGCTTTATTCAATTCCCGGCATTCGTCTTCTAACACACCGACATGCACTACGACGCCTGAATCCTGAAGCATCTTCACACCACGTCCCGAAACAGCCGGAAACGGGTCATAGGTACCTATAATAACCCGGGGGATTTTTTTCTCAATAATCAACTTAGCACAAGGTGGAGTTTTCCCAAAATGCGAGCAGGGCTCCAGACTCACATACATAGTCGACTCCTTCAGCAGCTCTTCATTTTTCACACTGCGAACGGCTTCCACTTCGGCATGGGCACAACCACAAAGAGTATGATAGCCCTCACCGATGATTTCTCCATTATGTACAATAACTGCCCCCACCATAGGATTTGGTGCGGCCGTTGCCACGGCATTTGCAGCCAGTTGAAGGCAACGTTTCATATATTTTTCTTCGATTTGCATTTCGTTTCCTGTTTAGTCTTTTCCGTTATCAAAAATATTCACGCGCTTTATTTTGTATCTTTGCCAAGCTTACAACAATTATTTCGATGAAACAGATTTTCGAACAAGCCCGCATTTTACTACACGATATTTATCCTGAAAAAGAGATTGAAGCATTGGTCAAACAACTTCTGCAAAAGGTATGCAACCAAAGCCTTACCAATATTCTGATATACAAAAATAGGGATTTATTGTTGGTAAATAGAGAGGATGTAATGCAAATGCTAAGCCGCCTCAAAACCGGAGAACCCATCCAATACATTCTGGGAGAAACGGAGTTTTATGGTTCTGTGTTTAAAGTAGCCCCCGGAGTATTGATTCCTCGTCCTGAAACAGAAGAACTTGTCGAGCTTATTATCCGGGAAAATAAGGCCGCAGGGCTTGCTGTTCTGGATATTGGCACCGGTAGCGGCTGCATTGCGATTTCCCTGGCAAAGAATATGAACCAGGCAAGTGTAGAAGCCTGGGATATTTCCGAAGATGCTTTGGCCATTGCATCAGGGAATAACCAATTAAACAGAACCAACGTTACATTCCGCCAGGTAGATGTACTCAATCTGACCGTTGAGCAGATGTCTGCAAAATTCGACATCATTGTCAGTAATCCTCCTTATGTTTGCGAAGAAGAAGCCGAAGCCATGCACGTCAATGTGATGGAGTTTGAACCCCATTTAGCACTTTTTGTACCCGATAAAAATCCGCTTTTATTTTACAGGGAAATTGCAGAATCAGGTCTTTCCCTGTTGAATCCGGGAGGAAAAATATACTTTGAAATAAATGAACGTTTCGGACCAATGACGGCCAATATGTTAGCAGAACTGGGTTATTCAGATGCAGAAATCATCAAAGATATCTTCGGGAAAGACCGGATCGTAAAGGCTCAGATTAATCCGTCGGCTCATCTATGATTAAAGCCCTTGCCTCTCTCTTATCGAGAAAATCCTGAAGGGTAAATGAGTGAAAATAATCGGCAATCATTTCATTCAGATTTCCCCAGAAGAGCTTCACATCACAGATCGCGTCATTCTTGCAGTCAAAATCCTTTGCACAACAATCCACAACGCAAATTTCGTCATCAAAGGCTTGATAAACATCCATCATCGTAATCTCCTGCGGAGGCCGGGTTAGGATATACCCACTCTTCTTTCCTTTAACATTGCAAATCAGATTAGCCTTTTTCAAAGCATGGATAATAGCATCCAGATATTTCACAGAAATAAGCTGGTTTCTGGCAATATCCTTTTGTAATACTCCTTGCCCTGAATCACCCATCGCTATCTCCAACATTGTCCGGATACCGTAACGGATACGTGTATTAAACTTCATCAATTCTATTTTTAATATCTCTTGCAAAGATACTGAAATGTAACCGATTAACTCTCACAATCAGCAGCTCCTTTTTCAAACATATTTGCTTAGCTCCTAAAATCATAATCAAAAAAGCATACAGGAATTCTAGGTAAAATCCGATTATAAGAAAACCGCCTCCGAAAAGAATTCGAAAGCGGCTCCTATAAATATTTCACCAAATAATTTTTTATCCTAAATAGCCTTTCAGCAATTTACTGCGTGAGCTTTGGCGCAAACGACGAATCGCTTTTTCTTTAATCTGACGCACACGCTCTCGGGTCAAACCAAATTTATCACCAATCTCTTCCAATGTCATCTCCTGCATACCGATACCGAAGAACATCTTGATTATATCACTTTCACGTTCGGTCAGAGTAGAAAGGGCACGGTCAATCTCTTTTGCTAACGATTCGTTAATCAGAGAACGGTCAGCGATAGGAGAATCATCATTTACCAATACATCAAGCAGACTGTTATCTTCACCTTCAACGAAAGGAGCATCTACCGAAATATGACGACCGGAAACCTTCATGGTATCCGAAATTTTATCTACAGGGATATCCAATTCATCAGCAAGCTCTTCCGGTGATGGTTTACGCTCGTTTTCCTGCTCGAATTTAGAAAATGCCTTGCTGATTTTATTCAAAGAACCTACTTGGTTCAATGGCAGACGAACAATACGTGACTGCTCAGCCAATGCCTGAAGGATAGACTGACGAATCCACCATACAGCATATGAGATAAATTTAAAACCTCTGGTTTCATCAAATTTTTCAGCAGCTTTAATCAAGCCTAAGTTACCTTCATTAATCAAGTCTGGCAAGCTTAATCCCTGATTTTGATACTGTTTTGCTACAGATACCACAAAGCGAAGGTTTGCCCGTGTCAACTTTTCCAAAGCGACGCGGTCGCCTTTTTTGATGCGTTGAGCAAGTTCTACCTCTTCTTCTACAGTAATCAGGTCTTCGCGTCCAATCTCCTGGAGATATTTATCCAAAGAGGCACTTTCCCTGTTCGTAATTGACTTTGTGATCTTAAGCTGTCTCATTATCCTAAAAATTTTTAGCGTGCAAAGATAGTCATTTTCGACTAATTACGCGCATATAAGTTTTAAAAAAGGAAGCATCACGTTTCCGTTAGCTTCCTTTCAATCAATAACCTTACTACTAAACAGTATAAACAACCTTTTGTTTACCTTTAAAACTAAATTTAATACCTGTCTGTCTGAAATTACAAACTGCTATAAATCAGACGACGATTAATTGTTTTCACTGCATGGCTCAGACGGTTTATTCGGACAAATCAATGGCATAATAGGTCGTTTTTCCATTCGGATAAATACCTACGATGAAAAGAGCCTGTTCACCGCTGTTTCCGCTCATTACACGCGAAGCAACTTTATCCACATCTTCCTTACTCTCAATTTTGGTATCATTAATTTTGAGAATCACGAATCCTTTTCTGATTCCAGCCTCCTGAAATTTACCTTTCGACAAATCAGATACCTGAACTCCGGAATTTATGCCCAGTTGCTTTTTCAATTCAGCAGAAAGCGGTTTAAATGCAGCACCCAAGACTTCTGTTCCGGCTTCTTTTACAACAGCCGTATTTCCCTGTTTATTACGTAGTGTCACGGAGAAATCTTTTTCGTCCTTACCCCGCATTACGGTAATCTTCACTTTATCACCCGGACGATAACGGCTGATTTGTTCCTGCAGTTCAGACCCGCTCTTAATCTTAGTGTTATTTACCGCAACAATTACGTCTTTCTCTTTGATTCCGGCCTCCATAGCTGCGCTTCGTTCTGTAACTTTAGAAACAAAAGCGCCTTCGTTGACATGTAGGTCGTATTTTTTTACGACTTCATCGGTTACGGTTCCCATTTCCACACCCAGTAAAGCACGCTGTACGGTTCCATACTGTTTAATATCAGCAACGACCTTACTTACAATAGTCACAGGGACAGCAAAAGAGTAGCCAGCATAATTACCGGTTTGTGACGCAATTGCAGTGTTGATACCCACTAGCTCACCCTTCGTATTTACAAGAGCGCCACCACTGTTTCCAGGATTTACCGCAGCATCGGTCTGGATAAAGGATTCAATCTTCATACTACCATTGGAAGGCATGATTCCTTGTCTGGCTTTTGCGCTGACAATACCTGCCGTCACCGTGGAAGTCAGATTAAAGGGATTACCTACAGCAAGCACCCATTCTCCGACTTTCAGATTCTCTGAATCGCCAAACGGAATCGTTGGCAAATCTTTTTCATCAATCTTTATCAGGGCAATATCTGTAGCCGGATCTGTTCCGATCAGCTTCGCTTTATACGAACGGTTGTTGTTCAACGTGACATCAAGTTCATCGGAACCCTCTACCACGTGATTGTTGGTCACAATATAACCATCAGATGAAATAATCACGCCGGAGCCAAATCCGACCTGTGGTTGTGGTTGCACCTGCTGCTGTCCTCTTTCGCCAAAAAAGAAATCAAAGAAAGGATCTGAAGGCATCGTATATCCCTTCTTCATCGCTGTTGCCTTGATGTGAACAACGGCATGTACGGAATTTTCGGCTGCTACCGTAAAATCGGTAGGTACAGCCGGAGCAGCGTTCATGGAAGCTAAGCTTACCGGCATGGAGTACCCTTCGCTGTTGAAAGCTCGTTCCTTTTTCATCATGTAAGAGTATGCACCCAATGTTACTCCCGAACTGAGGAGGGCCACTGAAACTATGCCCAACCAGTGTTTTGCATTCTGTCTCATTTTCTAAGTCATTTAATTGTTAATCTCAAACGTTAATTTAACGGTTTAACTGTTAGTTTTGTTGCAAACTCCATTCAGAAAATTGCGTTTTCGACTCATTTTAAGCACATTTAACCAGTACCATTTATTCTGCAAATGGATTTAACAGATAAAAGGCTGTTTTTGACTCCCTATTGAGTAAAAATGACATGCTATAGAACTTATTTCTGACAAAATGTACTTACCGGCTATTTTCTGACAAAATTGCAGAGGCGGCTTTAAAAAGCTTTCCGAAAACATTTTCGTACATTTGCTTCCTCAATAAACCGGTTTAAGACGAAATCGTCTTATTCAACCTATATCATTAAAACAATGGCGAATTACTTTGCTCATGAAACTGCAATCATTGATGCCGGTTGTCAAATCGGCCCCGAGAGCCGTATCTGGCATTTTTCCCATATCATGAGTGACGCTGACATCGGAGAAAGGTGCAACATCGGCCAAAATGTCTTTATCGCGTCCGGGGTGAAAATCGGGAATGGGGTAAAGATTCAGAATAACGTGTCGCTCTATTCCGGAGTGATTTGCGAAGATGACGTGTTTCTGGGGCCTTCGTGCGTCTTTACCAACGTAACAAATCCGAGGAGTTTCATCAACCGGAAAGAAGAATTTCGCACCACGTATATTGAAAAAGGCGCTACCATCGGCGCCAATGCAACCATCGTTTGCGGTAACCGCATCGGAGCCTATGCATTAATCGGAGCCGGAAGCGTGGTCACGAAGGATATTCCGCGTTTCTCGCTCTGGACAGGCAATCCGGCCCGACAATGCGGCTGGGTAAGCAAAAACGGATACAAACTCGAATTCAATGCGGAAGGGATAGCCATTTGCCCGGAAACGCAGGAAAAATATTTATTGAAGAACCATCAGGTGAGTCTGGCAGAGTAGCCTCAATTTCACCCTATCAATTTTGACTGATTATGTTTGGAATTTTCAAAAGTAAAAAGAAAACCGCATTACAACATATTGGATTCAAAACCGATGTGCATGCCCATATCCTGCCCGGTATTGACGATGGAGCGGATAATCTGGAAGAATCTCTGGAGCTCATCCGCAGCCTGAAGGCGCTGGGCATAGAACGCGTCATTGCCACTCCGCACATCACCGAGGAGGTTTTTCCCAACGATAAGAAGACAATTGGTGAAGCCTACCAGCAATTGTGTACAGCTCTTGATGCCGAGGGGATTCAGTTTGATGTAAAGTATTCGGCTGAGTACCGTTTGGACGGTAATTTCCTGTCGCATTGGGAAAGAAACGACCTGATTCCCTTTCCAAAAAACTATCTGTTGATTGAGAACTCCTACCTGCAACCCTACTGGAGACTGGAAGAGACTATATTTGAGCTACATCTGGCCGGATATAAGCCAATACTGGCCCATCCGGAACGCTATACCTATTACCTCAACGATTTCGCCGTCTTTGATAAATTGCACGCTTTGAATTGCAAATTTCAGGTGAATATTCTTTCGCTGGCGGGTGTTTACGGGAAAGAGGTGAAGACAACCGCCCTGCATTTGCTCAACAAAGGCTATATCAACTTCCTCGCAACTGATGTGCATCACATGCGGCATATCAAAGCAATGGAAGAGTTCCTGCAAACTTCGGAGTTTGCAAAAATATCTGCTAAACTGAATCTGCTGAACGATACGTTGTGATTTTTATATCACAGAGGACTTTTAAGAACAAACAGAGAGCCACAGAGAAGTAAAAACTCTGTGGCTCTCTGTGCATAATCTCTATTGTCCTTTGTGACATCTTACTCTTTATGCTTCAGCCATAACCGTCTCAACGGAGGGTTGACTTTAGCGGTTACACCAACGACCAGCAACGTCATTGCTCCTCCAAACACAACAGACGGAATCAGACCCATCAACTTGGCCGCAACACCTGATTCAAACGAACCCAGTTCATTGGAGGAACCGATAAAGATACTGTTGACCGAAGCCACCCGCCCGCGCATGTGGTCAGGGGTATAGAGTTGGGTGATGGTCCCGCGAATGACCACACTGACATTATCAAATACGCCACTGAAAATTAGCACCAAGGACGATAACCAGAAATCTTTCGACAGGGCAAATCCGATCATGCACAATCCAAAGCCCAGTACGGCACCGAGCAACAATCGGCCGCTATGCTTCATAGGCGGATTAAACATCAGGTAAAACGACATCACGATGGCCCCGATAGCCGGACATGAGCGCAGGAAGCCCAATCCCTGCGGACCGACATGCAACACTTCGGAAGCAAACACCGGCAACATCGCCACCGCACCACCAAACAGTACGGCAAACATATCGAGCGAGAAAGCGCCCACCAATTCCGGGCTTTTCATCACAAAGTTTACCCCTTCACGGATGCGGTCGAAAATATTTTCCCCGCCTGATTTTACCTCAACGACCAGTTTTGGCGCCTGAATGTTGGAAATCATCAAAAGCGAGATAAAATAGATAACAAATACGGAAATATAGGCCGCCTGTATCCCGACAAAGCCATAAATCAAACCACCAATCGCCGGCCCCATTACGGCTCCCACCTGCCAATTGGCACTGCTCCAGGTAGCAGCATTGGCATAGAGCGACTTGTCCACCAGATTCCCCAGCAACGCCGTGTGGGCAGGCATCAGAATTCCGCGCGAAAGTCCAGTAAGAAATATGGTTACGAAAATGGGCCAAATGCCTAACCGGTCATAGGCATGGAAGCTTTCAATACTATAAAGTGACAAAATCAACGACCCGAGCAATAACAAAAAGGTCGTATTGCGAATAATCTTCTTGCGGTCCCACAGATCAATGTAATGACCGGCAAAGAGTGAAATGCTGATCTGCGGAATGACTTCCACCAGCCCGATAAAGCCGAGCCAGAGGACGTTGTGCGTCAGGAAGTAGATGTGCCAGCCGACAATGACCGACTGCATCAGCGTGGCCATCGTCATAAAGAAACGGTAACCGAGAAAATAACGGAAGTTTTTATTGTGTATGACGGCAAATGCGTCGTTGGAGAAGAGAGTTGCTAACATGTATGGGGAATTTACAATTTAGTTATTGACGATTTACAATTTACGCGAATCCGAAGAAAGCCAAGAACAACTGGATTTACAATTGAGAATTCGGTGTATTATGAATTGTAAATAGTAAATTTTTCAATTGTAAATAATATGGTCTACTCGCTCAAACAGCTTTTGGGCAGTCTGGAATTTGTGTATGTTCCTTCGGGGTGGAATTCGGATATTCCTGCGGAAATGTTCCGCAAGCAAGTGGACTTGTCCTTCAATCAAGCGGATTGTTCTATCCGGGCAATCATCTCTGCAAAGCTCTCACCGGGACGGGGGAGCTGCATTGATGAATCTTTGCGCTGACCTTTTTTCAATTTCAACAAAGGAAATTTGAGGACAAAAAGCGAGGCATGAAGCCCAATCGCCATTTTGATGAAAATGGCAAACAGTGCGCTGTAATTGGGATAATGCTTCTTAAAAAAGATGACCATCGCTCCGTAAAATATCTTCACATAGCGGAGACTGTCTTTCTTCGTGCTTTCCCCTTTATAATGAATAATGGTTTCGGGCAAATAATAGATGTGATAACCCGCCTGCAGAATGCGATACGAAAGGTCGATGTCCTCGCCGTACATGAAGAAGGTCTCATCGAGCAGCCCACTTTTGGCCAATGCCGCCGAACGCATCATCATGAAAGCACCGCAAAGCACCTCCACCTGATGAACTTCATTTTTATCCAGATAGAGCAGGCGGTATTTGCCAAAAAACGTAGACTTTGGAAAAAAGAAAGTCAGCCCAAACATTTTACAGAATGAATTCCAAGGAGTGGGCAAACTGCGTTTTGACTCGGGCAAGAAACGCCCGTTGCCGTCAATCATCTTGACCCCGACAGCTCCTGCATCGGGATGCTCATCCATAAAATGAAGAGCATTCGCCAACGACTCCTCCCCCACTACCGTATCGGGATTGAGCAACAGCACATATTCTCCTTTTGCCTGCCGGATTGCCTGGTTATTGGCCCGGGAAAATCCGACATTTTCAGTATTTGCAATAAAACGGACTTCGGGGAAAAGCGGAATCAGATACTCCAGCGAACCGTCGGTAGAGACATTATCCACTACAAAGACCTCCACCTCAATACCTTCCGTGGCTTTACGCACCGAAAGCAGGCACTGCTCCAGCAGCAGGCGGACATTATAGTTGACAATGACAATGGATAACTTCATGCTAATTGGGTTTTATCGGGCGGCTTCGCCATTTTTAATGCGATCAATGGCCTCACCGATAATCAAGAAAATATTTTTACTACGATTATTATTTCGGCTCATCAACATGACCGATGAGTCGAATGGTTCAAACATCCGGTCGTGCTTAATCATGTGATATATCTGCCCCCAATCGGGTAATCCTCCGAGATTACGATCATCGATAAAAAGATCGGCTGTCAGTTTGCGGGAAGGCTTTTCCTCAGGTCTTTCTCCCGGAAAAGATTGATTAATGGCGTAAAAATCAACACCAAATCCCCGGCAGTAATCCACCGCTTCCTGTAGTAATTCTCCTTCACGTACAGTCCAAAGGATGAGTTGATGCCCATCGCGCTGCAATTGCAGCAAAGTATCGGTCGCAAAGGGAATCGGCGCCCCAATGCGAGGATATTCGTGCTCGACGATTGTACCATCGAAATCTACAGCTATAATCATATTTTGAATGCTTCGTTAAATAAGGTTCGGTTGATAATAGAACGTCCCAGCGTCACTTCATCGGCATACTCCAGTTCGTCTCCGATAGCCACGCCTCGGGCCAGCACAGTGATTTTCACATCAATGCCGGCCAGTTTTCTGAAAATATAGAAGTTGGTAGTGTCCCCTTCCATTGTTGTACTGAGGGCAAGGATTATTTCCTTCACATCCCCTTTTGACACACGTTCCACCAAGCTCTCTATTTTTAAATCGGCAGGACCGACACCCTCCATCGGAGATATAATGCCGCCCAGCACGTGATAAACACCCCGGTACTGCATGGTATTCTCCACCGCCATCAGTTCCCGGATATTCTCCACGACACATACGGTAGAGGCATCGCGGCGTGGGTCGGCACACAGGGCGCAGACATCCGTATCGGAAATATTGTGGCAAACTTTGCAGTAATTGATGTTTTGAAGATCAATCAAAGCAGACCCAATACCCACCGGCACTTCCGGCTTTTGGCGAAGCAGGTAAAGCACCAGCCTCAGGGCTGTCTTCTTTCCTACACCGGGTAGTTTGGCAAATTCATTGACGGCATTTTCTAATATCGTAGAAGGGTATTCCATTTTTACAAAATAGAGCAAAGACACATCCTGCCATTTGCATCGCTAAGGATTATTTACCTGCAAAAGTAATAAAATCGAAGTGGGATTAAGGTCGGCTAAAGAGTTTTTAAAATGACAAATTGCTTAAAGTCTGTAATATCCGGAGATGATTTGTAATTCCCCGGCCAAAACTTTCCACTTTACCTATATGTTTTAATACAGAAAGATATCTACCCAACTCTTCCGGACACTCCCGTAAGAAAAAACTATTTATCAGAATCATACGGCCCTCAAACAACCGTTTACGCAACCAACCTAAACCCCCAAAACGATGTCAACCTCTTCTGAAAACCGTGAATTTCTCCATTTCACCGGCACATATACCGACCTCTACCAACTGACCATGGCACAAGCCTATTTCATGCAGGGAAGAAATAAAAATCACCGGGCGGTTTTCGATTATTTCTTTCGTAAGCTGCCATTCAACGGGGGATATGCTGTCTTTGCAGGACTGGAATCACTCCTGGAGGCGTTGGAAAATCTGCAATTCGACCGGTATGATCTGGAGTACCTGAAAGCGCAGGGATTTGATTCCGGTTTTCTTCACTATCTGGATCTGTTTCGTTTCAGGGGAAATGTGTTTAGCAGCTTAGAGGGGGATCTGATCTTTCCGGTAAGACCTATACTGAACATCGAAGCCAATATTATCGAGGCCCAAATCGTAGAAACTCTTTTGCTGAATATCCTGAACTTCCAGACCCTTATTGCCACCAAGGCACGACGGATGAGATCCGTGGCAAGCAACCGTGTTCTGATTGATTTCGGATTGCGCCGCGCACACGGACCGGGAGGATATTACGCCGCCCGGGCTGCCATTGTGGGTGGATTCAACGGAACCAGCAATGTGCTGGCAGGACGGGATTTCGACGTTCCCATTTCCGGTACCATGGCCCACTCATTCGTGGAAAGTTATGACGAAGAGATCAGCGCATTCCGTGATTTTGCCCAAACATTTCCCGAAAACAGTGTAATGCTCGTCGATACCTACAATACCTTAGAGAGTGGCGTGCCCAACGCGATTATAGTGGGCAAAGAAATGGAAAAATCGGGACACCGGCTGAAAGGTATCCGGCTGGATAGCGGTGATCTGGCATATCTTGCCAAACAAACCCGCAAGATGCTGGATGATGCCGGCCTGCATTACGTCAAAATCGTCGTATCCGATGTGCTGGATGAGCATGTGATTAAAAGCCTTCTGGAACAGGGTGCTCCGATCGACGTATTCGGAGTGGGGACCAAGCTGGTGATCGGTCATCCTGATGCTGCGCTGGATGGGGTTTACAAGCTGGCCTATTACGATGAACAGCCCAGACTGAAACTTTCCGAGTCGCTGACCAAAGTGACCATTCCTTATAAAAAACAGGTGTACAGAGTACTGGATGAATCCGGCAATTTCGCCGGAGCTGACGTCGTTGCCACCATCGAGGAAAAGAGTGAGTATATTAAAATCATGTGCCATCCCTTCGAAGCATTGAAATCAATGCACATTGGCCAGGCAACTAAAGAACCTCTACTCTTCCCGGTTATGAAGGAGGGCAAGCGCATCGCTGAACCTCAACACCTGAACAACCTTGCTGCATTTTGCCAAAGCCGCTTTGACAAACTCCCCGACGAATACAAGCGATTTGAAAATCCGCATATTTATAAGATCGGGCTGAGTCAGGAACTAAAGGAGAAACGGGACAAGCTAATCTTAATGCATCAGAAGAAATGAAAGCACTCATCATCACAGATATTCAAAATGACTTTATCCCCGGCGGTGCACTGCCCGTACCGGAAGGTGATTTGATTATTGACATGATCAATGGCTTGTTGGAGCAATTTGACCTGGTCATCGCCACTCAGGATTGGCACCCGGCCATTCATAAGAGTTTCGCGTCAAATCATCAGGGTAAAAAGCCGTTTGACCAAATCATCCTGAATGGTATGGAGCAGACACTCTGGCCTGACCATTGCGTGCAGGGAACAATTGGTGCTGATTTTCACCCCCGGCTTGACATTCGCCCTGTTGAGGCTATTTTCCGTAAAGGAATGGTTCCGGAAATAGACAGCTACAGCTGCTTCTATGATAACGGACATATAAAAACGACCGGTCTGGCTGGCTACCTTCGCGAAAAAAAGGCGGATGAACTTTATTTCTGCGGACTTGCAGGTGATTTCTGTGTCTATTATTCTATTAAAGATGCTCTGAAAGAAGGCTTTTCCGTCTCATTGATTGAAAATGCTGTCCGCCCGATTAACCGGCTCTCGTTTGAAGAGATTAAGCGTGAACTGAATAAAAATGGGGTTAAGATTGTTCCCAACTTCTGATATTGATAAATGATGAGAAAGGCTTTCTGTATATTATTCTTATTGTCTGTTTGCCTGACCGGATACAACCAAACGGCTAAAGAGGAATTCAACAAAGGAGTAGAATGTCTGAAAAGCCAGAAATATTTCAAGGCAATTCATTACTTTACCAATGCCATAAAAATCAATCCGGAGTACGCCGATGCCTATAGCCATAGAGGATTGGCCGAGGGAAAACTAAATGATTTCGTACCTGCAATCACAGATATGACCCAAGCCATTCTTATAAATCCCAACAATCCGGTTTATTTCAAGCAAAGAGGATTTTGTAAATTAAAAATCAAGGAATACAATGGAGCAATAGCAGACTACCAAAAAGCCTTAGAGATTAATCCTGGTGATACGACAGCCTACTTTACCCTCGGGAGTATATTTTTAATCAAAGACGATCCAGTCGGGGCCGTTATAGCCTGCACCGGAGCAATCAGCCTTGACTCGACACATGCTGAAGCCCTTTCACTAAGGGGCATAGCCAGAAGCTATCTGCGTGATTCAGCGGGAGCCATATCCGATTTAACGAAGGTGATTGAGCTCAATCCCCGCAATGCCCGGGTCTATTACAACATTGGGGTCGTGAACTCCCTTCTCCAGGATAACCAAAGCGCCATCTCCAATTTAACCAAAGCTATAGCGATTGACCCGGAATATGACGTTGCCTACTATAACAGAGGCATTGCCAAGGAAGCCTTGAATGACAACACCGGCGCATTAGCTGATTTTACAAAAGCGATCGAGATTAATCCCCTGAGTCAGGAGGTTTTCCTCGCCAGAGGTATAACCAAAGCCAAAATCAATGATTTCAGAGGCGCTATGGATGATTTTTCCCATATAATCACATTAAAACCGGATGACCCTAATGGCTATTTTTACCGGGGAATGGCCAGACATGAATTGCAAAACTATCCGGAAGCAATTGATGACTTCTCGATGGCGATCTCCTTATTTTCCCGTTTCGCTCCGGCCTATTACCGCAGAGGGTTAGTAAAATTAGCATTGGGACAATTGGAAAATGCTTGTCTGGACTTCAGGGAGGCAGCAAACATGGGGTATATAGAAGCGATAGAAGCGGTAAAGAAATATTGTAAGTAAACGAAGTGAGCTTTCGGAAGCCGTCCTCGTGCTTTCAAAGATCATTCTATAGGTTTCGCCAACCATCCTCTAGGTTACGGAATGTGTTCTCTATGTTACGCCGAACAGTCTCTAGGTTTCGGAATGCGTTCTCTAGCTTTCGCCGAACAGTCTCTAGCTTACGAAGGTCAACCTCTAGGTTTCGCTAACTGTCCTCGAGGTTTCGCCAACCGGTCTTCAGGTTACGTCAATAAGACAGACTTACCCGTTTCGACTAATCATCTCCAGCTTCTCCGGCTGATTGATGAAAATATCCTTTTCTTTCAGGGCAATAATATTTTCCTTTTCGAATGTCTTGAGTAGCTTCACCGCACTTTCGGTGGAGATGCCGGCAAAGTCTGCAATCTCTTTGCGGGAGAGTAACTGGAAAATCTCGGGATATTCCGCCTTGATGCCTTCGAGGTAAAGCAGCACGTCGGCCAGTCGGCCATTCATCTGCTTGTATAATACGGAACTGAGGGATTCGAAAACGTTATTATTTTGCTCGCAATAGCGTTTGATGATACTGAAACTGAATGCGCCGTTTTGCTTCGCCACCTTTTCGATAGCACTTTTCTCCACCAGAAATGCCTGGCAATCCGTCAACGCCAACGATGAATAGTTGTAGGTAGGCGATGAAAAGGCAGAAGAAAGCCCCACAAACTCACCCGGACGGATAATGCGCAGGTTGTAGCTCTTATTCCCCTCCCCTTCCAGATATTGACGGGCAATCCCTTTGATAATAAACAATACGTAAGAGGCAAACGCTCCTTGCTTTGTCAGCGTATCTCCTTTGCGGAAAAGGAGTTGCGTCCGGCTGGAACGCACCAGCATTACCTCTTCTTCGGTGAGCATCTGGAAACAGGGCGCCTGTATATCGCAAATAAAATTCTGGTCGGTTTCGGTGATTTGTTGCATACCCAATGACTGTTTATTCGCAAAGTTAGTTTAAATCAAGAAAAAACCTGAGCTAAATCAATCGAAAGGTTGTTTAGGCAGAAGGCAAATTTCTTCGTCTGAATTTGCCTTCAAAGTAACTTTGCATTATCAAATTGAAACAAATAAAAAATCAATCATATGGAAAAGATCGTAATCGTAGGCGGAGTCGCCGCAGGAGCAACCGCGGCAGCCAAAGTCCGTCGTCTGTCACCGGATGCAGAAATCACCTTACTGGAAGCCGGACCGGATATTTCATTCGCAAACTGCGGTTTGCCTTATTACATCGGCGGCGACATCAAAAGCCGTTCCAAGCTCATCCTGCAAAGCCCTGAAAGTTTCAACGACCAGTATAATGTAAATGTGCATACGCACACCAAGGTTTCGTCTATCGACCGTGCAGCTCATTTGGTGAAAACGGTGGATACCCGCAGCGGAGAGCAAAAAGAATTTGCGTACACAAAACTGATACTGGCTCAGGGAGGCCGCCCCATCCATCCGGATCTTCCCGGCGCGGATCACGAGCACGTTTTCTCCTTGTGGACGCTGGAAGACATGGATAAAATCGCCCGCCATATCGATGAAACGAAACCGAAAAATGCAGTCGTCGTCGGCGGTGGATTTATCGGACTGGAAATGGTGGAAGCATTGGTAAAACGCGGTCTGAATGTGCATATAGTGGAAATGATGCCACACGTAATGGCCATCATGGAAGCCGAAACGGCAGGATTCATCGAAAACGAAATGTTATCTTATGGTGTCGGAATACACACCAATACCGGTGTAACGGAAATTCTGCCTAAAAGCGTAAAACTGAGCAACGGCAAATCACTCGATGCCGACATGGTACTCCTTTCGATCGGTGTTCGCCCTACCCTGCAATTAGCCAAAGAAGCCGAACTGGAAATCGGTGAAGCCGGCGGTCTGTTGGTCAATGATAAATTACAAACTAACGATCCGGACATCTTTGCCGCCGGTGATATGGTGGAAATCGAACATCGTGTGAATGGCAAAAAAGTACGCATTCCATTGGCTGGTCCTGCCAATCGCCAGGGACGTATCGCAGCCGAGAATGCCCTGGGTGGAAATCACAGCTACAAAGGAGCGTTGGGAACATCCATCGTACGCGCATTCGAAGCGGTTGTCGGAACGACCGGCCTTTCCCTGAAACAGGCCAAAGCGGCCGGCATCAATGCGGAAGCCATTGTGGTTCACAAAGAACATCACACCTCATACTATCCGGGCGCTGAGACCGTGACTGTGATGGTGGTTTACGATAAAAAGACCGGGGTAATACTCGGCGGACAAACCGCTGGTTACAAAGGAGCAGATAAACGCCTTGACGTGATTGCGACTGCGGCGGCAGCCAAACTGACCATTCAGGACATTGCCGATGTGGACTTCGCCTACTCACCTCCTATCGGAACAGCCAACGATGCGATGAATATGGCGGCATACGCGGCTGAAAACCGCCAATCGGGTTACAGTCCATCCGTCACGGTAGCTGAACTGGACGCATTTGTAGAAGGAATAAATCCGGTTTATGTGGATGTGCGCGATATTTTCGCTTATGAAAAAAGCCACATCGAAGGTGCGATTCATATTCCGCTGGAAATGTTATCACAGCAAATCGGCTCTATCCCTGTCGGTCGTCCGGTCATTGTGTACGATGAAAGCGGCAAGAAAGGACACCAGGCTCTGCGAACGATTGTGGGTGCAGGCATTCAGGATGTCACCAACATCTCTGGTGGACATACGTCATTGCAGCGCCACGCCCGTGCTATCGGATTCAAAAACATCAATATCGAATTATTACCAATTGTCACCAAATCTATCGAAGAGGAAGCTGGTGAGCAAAAGGCGGAAGCAACGACTCAATCCGCAAACGATAATTCCCCAATCATCGTGGATGTTCGCACGGTAGAGGAATTCCGTACCGGAGCTTATCCCGGAGCCATCAACATTCCGCTGGATGAACTGCCCAGCCGCTATCAGGAACTGGGCAACCGCGCCGACCGTGATATTACGCTCTATTGCGCTTCGGGCGCACGCTCATCATACGCTCAGAATATTTTGCTGCAAATCGGTTATACCAACGTAAAGAATGGTGGTGGTATCGCAGCCATGATGGCCAAAAGAAATCAGAGCCAGCAAAAAGCAGCTCCGGTAAATACACCGCTAATCGTAGATGTACGTTCTCCGCAAGAGTTTGCCGGAGGAGCTTATCCGGGTGCGGTAAATATTCCGCTCGATGAATTGCCAAGACGCATCCATGAACTGGGAGACAAATCCCGCGACATCACGTTATACTGTGCTTCAGGAGCTCGTTCCTCTTACGCCATGCAGGCGCTGATGCAAATGGGATTTACCAAAGTAAAAAACGGCGGGGGCATTATGCAGATGATGATGAGAAGATAAAAGCTTCAACGATTGACCTAAAATATTAAACATAAAATTATTCCAATACATTATGCTGAATACAATCAAACAATTGCTGGGTTTCGGCCCGAAAGTAGATTATGCCGAACTGGTAAAACAAGGTGCCATCATCCTCGACGTACGCACTAAAGGTGAATATGCAGGAGGACACATCAAAGGTTCGGTCAACATTTCGGTCGATGCACTGAGCGCTAATCTCGGTAAACTGAAAGATAAAAACAAGCCTATTATCACCTGTTGCGCATCGGGTATGCGCAGCGCTTCGGCTAAGAGCCTTCTGAAATCCCGCGGGTATCAGGAAGTATATAACGGCGGAAGCTGGATGAGCCTGAATAATAAACTCAGATGATGCGAAACCGTCGGGGAGGCAGACAGAAATGCGAGAGAGTCTGCCTCCCTCGCATTTCTGCGTGCCGCTGATGCATTTCTGCATGACTCCCTCGCATTTCTGCGTGCCGACGAAGCATTTCTGTATGACTCTCTCGCATTTCTGCCTGCCGACGGAGCATTTCCGGGTGCCTCTATCGCATTTCTGCCTGCCGACGGAGCATTTCGGCATCTCTCCAAGCCATTTATCCGAACAGTAGGGTACACCTGACACTTCATGGCAATACATTCATCATCTCACCTTTAATAAGGAGATACCATTGGTCCGATTCCAGCTCATGCTTAAGTAAATAAAACTTATCATCGGTTGTGATGACTTTGAAATAGTTCGCAGCCAACTCTTCCGAATCAATATATCCCTGATACCACCGATCTGCAATTTCTTTAATTTCAAAGCGGATATTATCCCAGTAAAAAAAGCGGGGAGATTCATCTGCCTTATACCCGGCGTAACTTTCGACTCTGATAGGAATTAAATCCATGATTCATACTTTAGCGCAGACCATTTCTCTCAATTGCATCGCGTTGAAAGGTGCAAAACCGGCGTAATCATTATTGAAAAACGCCCAGACCTCTTTTCCTTCTTTCAGCCAACTCACAATTTTACCAGCATATTGATTCAGTTCCTCCTCGCTGTAATTGGAAGCGTACAATAATTCGCGACCATGAAACCGCAGATAAACAAAATCGGCTGTAACCATCTCTGAAAAAGGGAACTGACCTCCGGAGTCGGCAATTACAAAGGCAATATCCTCTTTCGAGAGGAGTTGAAAAAATTCATCCCTTAGCCAGGAAGGATGCCGCACCTCAACAGCATAACGAAATTCAGGATACAACCTGAGCATTTCCACAAAACGACTAAACAGCTCTTCATCGTAAGCCAAACCGGGAGGTAATTGTACCAATACGGGGCCAAGCCTGGCCTTCATCCTGCCAAAGAGCGTGAAGTAATTCTTCAGCGCCTCCTCTACATCCACGAGGTATTTCTGATGGGTGATGTAACGGCTCAGTTTGGTGCAGAATCGGAAGTTTGCCGGAGTTCTTCTTATCCAACCGGCAACCGTTGTTTTCAAAGGCAAATGGTAGAAACTGGCATTCAACTCCACACAGTCAAACTGTGTCAGGTAATGCTCCAGGTATCTGTCCTGAGTCACTCCCTCGGGATAGAAGACTCCCTGCCAATGCTTATAACTCCAGCCGGATGTCCCGATAAACAATCCCGGCAAACCGGACTTCGCTTCCATTGCTTTGTGTTTTATCAACCTCTCATTATTAAAACAATGGAACGCAATGTTTTGTAGCAATTAGCCGACCAATTCCCCTACAATTGGAAAAGCATACAACACCTTCGCACTGTGCGGTGCATCATCCATATCGCGGGTCAGGTCCATTCCGGCATCATGCACGCCCTGATGGTTTCCATCTTCCCACATGGTACTATCCGACACATCGTACACTTTTCCATCGAATGCAATATAGCAAGGCATTCCGTTTTGCCCATTGAAGCGGGCGAGTTCCGCTTTGGTGAATTGTTTTTGTTCCATGATGTAAATATCTTTTGGCTAAAGTCTTTGTTCGAATTTCCACATTGCCGTCTGCTTCAGCTGACGGCTATGAATAGGAGCAGACTTAAAACATCTGCCTATAGTTTTATTGCAAATTTCTTCAATCGCGTATCCAGCATGTGAGCGGGGATAATCTCCTTTACACATTTGGCGACGGCATTCATCAGTCCCTCGCGCACATAGTCGTGGCGGATTACCAGCGAAATCTCCCGGGTCGCCTCGGGACGTACAATTTCCCGAAGGTTTTGCTTTTGCTCTTCGCTCAGCAGTTCGATGTGCAACTCCGGAATGACCGTGTAGCCGTTATTCTCATCCACAATCTTCACCAACGTATCAATACTGCCGGCCTCAACTGCTGAGGTGAAGCTCTTGCTTTCGCAAAAGTTCAGTACCTGGTTGCGCAGGCAGTGCCCCTCCTCAAGTATCCAGAGGTGCTCCAGCGGAAGCTCGTGCGGACACAATTCTTGCTTTTCGTAAATCGGTTCTTTCGGAGAAATGTAAGCGATAAACCGTTCGTAATAGAGCGGCACTTCGAGTATTTTCGGGTCTTCGAGCGGAGTGGCCAGTATCGCCATGTCAATCTCTGCCGAATGGAGCTTGCGGATGATGGTCTCAGTCTGCATCTCCGAGACTTTGAGCGAAACATCCGGATAATCCTTTCGGAAATGGGAGATAAACTTTGGCAACAGGTAAGGCACAACAGTCGGGATAATCGCCAGCGAAAGTGAGCCCGATAATTCACCTTTCTGCGCCAATACGTTTTCATTCAACTGCTTTACATGAAACAGGATGACCTGCGCATGTTGGAGGATCAGCTTTCCCGCTACGGTAGGCTCGATAGGATGTACCGAACGGTCGAAGATACGGCAACCCAGTTCGTCTTCGAGCTTCTGAATCATCGAGCTGAGGGTGGGTTGCGTCACGCCACACAGTTCGGCGGCTCGCACGAAGTGACGGGTTTTGTCGAGGGCAGTGATGTATTCGAGTTGTTGGAGGTTCATATCTTTATAGGGATTGAGGGGGTGAGGGAATGAGGGAAATAACCATTGAAAAGAAAATCATTTCGTATAATTATCAGTAAATTGAAGTATTTGCTCAATAACTTTCCAATCTCTGACACAATCTATTGCTATTCTGTTTATAAGTCCTTTTTCACTCATTAAAGCCTTATCATTATCTATTGTTTTCAAAATCTCAATGATTTTGTTCAATGCTGTATCTTTTTGATTCAAGTTCTCTTTTTCCAGAACTATTATAAAGTCTGTAAGCCTTTCAATAAAAGTCATATAATCCTTATTTATAAGAATATGTAATTCTTTTTCCTTGCGTAAAAGTAAATAATATCGCTCAGACTTTCCGCCCTTATTCATAATCAAAGTTACTTGAATAAGAAAATACACCGATATAAGCAAACATAAACCATATAGATTTTGCCTATAATCTCATAGATGTTATCTGTTTGACTTATCACTTTTCCAGCTTTAACTTTGCATTATCAAACAACGGAAACGTATCGAATCAAATTATCAAACAACTTAAATAGAAAAGATTATGTCACAGATTGGAAAACAAATTGTAGATTTCAAAGTTCAGGCATTCGTAAATAACGGATTCAAGGAAGTAAGCAAAGAAGATGTATTGGGCAAATGGTCCGTATTCTTCTTTTACCCTGCCGACTTTACTTTCGTATGTCCAACTGAGTTGGAAGACCTGGCAAACAAATACAGCGAATTCAAAGCTACCGGAGCTGAAATTTACGCGGTATCCTGCGACACACACTTCGTACACAAAGCATGGCACGATGCTTCAGCGACTATCCAGAAAATTGAATATCCGATGCTTGCTGACCCAACCGGAGTATTGGCGCGAGGATTTGACGTAATGATCGAATCGGTAGGTCTGTCAGAGCGCGGAACATTTATCGTAAACCCTTACGGTGAAATTGTCGCTTACGAAGTAGTAGCCGGAAATATCGGCCGTAACGCCGAAGAACTCTTGCGCCGCCTGCAAGCCCTTCAGTTTGTGGCTGACCACAAAGATGAAGTTTGTCCGGCTAAATGGCATCAGGGCGACAAAACCTTGAAACCAAGCATCGACCTTGTCGGTAAGCTTTAATTAGTAACAGTGTAAATTGCAGGGAGATGCTTCACGGTATCTCCCTTTTTACAAACCGGAAATTATGTTAGACCAGGCTTTAAAAGAACAGATCAAAGGGTTGTTCGCAGGGTTAAAATCCAAATACACCTTTCAGATTACAGCTGCACCGTCCCACCCTGCACGGGCAGAGATGGTTACCCTGATTGAAGAAGTGGCTGCTTGCTCCGACCAGACGGAAGTAAAAATCGCAGCAGGAGAAGGATTGAGCCTGAGCATTGACAAAGACGGAACGCCCTCCTCCTTTCTCTTCCGCGCCGTGCCCAACGGACACGAATTCACCTCCCTGCTACTTGCTGTGTTGAATATGGAGGGCATTGGCAAAAACCTGCCCGATGAAAAGCTTGCCGCCCGTATCAAGGCATTGCCCGCAGGCATTCACCTGAAGAGCTACATCTCCCTTACCTGTACCAATTGCCCCGATGTGGTGCAAGCGCTTAATGTGCTCTCTATCCTCAACCCGAATATCAGCCACGAGATCATCGACGGGTCGATTAATCAGGAAGAGGTGGAAAAACTCAACATCCAAGCGGTGCCATCGGTCTATGCCAACGGGGAGTTGCTCCATGTGGGGCGATCTACTTTAGGTGAATTATTGAGTAAACTGGAGGAAAAGTTTGGTACTCAATACGATCCTTCATCTGCGGAAATTAGAAAATACGATGTTTTGATAGCAGGTGGCGGACCTGCCGGAGTATCGGCGGCCATCTATTCGGCACGCAAAGGTTTGAAGGTCGCCATCGTGGCAGAGAAAGTAGGCGGACAGGTGGCGGAAACTGTCGGGATTGAAAACCTGATTTCAGTTCCCCAAACCACAGGAAGCCAACTCGTCGCCAACCTGAAACTGCACCTCAACGATTATCCGATTGACATTCTCGATAACCGTAAGATCAAAGAGGTCGCCCTCGTGGAGGGACAGAAGCGACTGACCACTTCACTCGGGGAGATCATCTCCGCTCCGGTTTTGATTATCGCCACCGGGGCAAGCTGGAGACGACTGAACGTGGAGGGAGAAAGCCGGTACATTGGCTCAGGAGTAGCCTTCTGTGCGCATTGCGACGGACCTTTTTACAAAGGTAAAAAAGTAGCGGTGGTTGGTGGCGGAAACTCCGGTCTGGAAGCAGCCATCGACCTTTCGGCCCTCGCGACAGAAGTTACCGTCCTTGAATACCTCGATGAACTGAAAGGAGACCAAATTCTTCAGGATAAAATTGCCACGATTCCCAACATCACCGTGCATACTAGTGTACAAACACAACGCATAGAAGGCAACGGTAACAAAGTCACTGCCATCCATTACCAGAACCGGGCATCCGGCACTGCTCAAAAACTGGAGCTGGACGGCGTGTTTGTCCAAATCGGACTGAAAGCCAACAGCGACCTGTTCAGCCATTGGGTAGAGGTGAATCATGCGGGAGAAATTGCGATAGATGCACATTGCCGCACTACCATTCCCGGCATTTATGCTGCGGGAGATGTATCAGTCGTTCCTTACAAACAAATCGTCATCGCGATGGGTGAAGGAGCCAAAGCAGCTCTTTCTGCATTCGAAGATAAGATCAAGGATAAGCGGGTGTAAGGGGAAATAGAGGGTATTACAGCAAGAACAGTGAGTGCTCATGCTGTAAAACTCACTGTTCTTACAGGAGTAGTCAGTGTGCAAGCATGAACTCTGGCTATACATGCTTGCACAGACGCTTTGCAAGCGTAAACATCCCAAATCGACCGTCTTTACTGCAATATCATAAAATCCAACCTTTGTTGAAAAAAGCTTATGTTTAGTTTGAATGAAGGAAATCGTTATGTGGTAAGCATTCCCAATAGGCCGTCTTTTCGATAATATCCTAAACATCGACATTTGTTAAAATAAATTTATGTCCAGTTTAAATAAAAGAACCCGCTATGTGGTATACTTGCAAGGCGTTGATTTGCGCAAGGGATTAGATGGACTGTGTGGATTAATCCGTTATCTGTCGCTGAGTCCTACCAATGGAGATGTATATGTTTTTTTGAATAAAAGCCGCACATCTATGAAGTTGTTGCATTGGGAACGCGGCGGTTATGTTATTTACTATAAACGGCTGGAAAGCGGGCGTATCAGCCACAAGGTTTTCATCAAAGAGGACG
>JAUZOF010000499.1 GCA_030706585.1 Bacteroidota bacterium | reverse complement strand
AGGTAGAAGTACCGTTCTCCATTCATTAAGATAGGTCGTAATTTCTCCACCGGATTCACGGTAGCGTTTACATCCCGGTATATCCGGGTGTTGTTCCAGTTGTTTCAACCAGCCATCAGTTTCCCTGCGTATCATAATCCGGTTTTTTTCCGGGTATGCCAGGCCGTATTCGAGGGAGCCGTTGCTTCTGGCTATCTCAAGTCGGGTAAATGATAATGCAATGCGCAGTTCGTTCAGTCGTTTTTTTTCTTCCGGTGTTGTTATGTCCGGAGCTTCTTGTAACAGATTGTAAAAGTGAACGAAGTCAGATGTATGTAAGAACGTATGCTTACTCTCAGATATTCCGCCATAAATATTTAAAGGCAATGGAGAGCGAATAGCTTTGTTTTCCATTCCCAGATAGAAGGGAATAAGTTGATTGTAGAAATGAGGGTAGGCTTGTTTGAAATAATTACTGACCAATTGATCGACAGATAGATCCGGATTGATTAACAAGGCCGAAAGCACGAACGATTGCATGTCGCTCAGTGTCGAATAATCATACCCACTGCCATTGAGAAAGATTCCCTTTACGCCCTTCTGTTGATAAAAACGAAGTCGTTGTTGCATTATCTTCAGTACAGGAAATGGGGTCAGGTAGTCATCGTAATTATTGATATAATCCCACACCAGAATATTGGAAGTGATCTTACGGCAATCTGTCAGACGTTTGGCAATACGAACCGGCATTTCTCCATCAGGTTGATAGCGAAGAGGGAAATCAATTGCACTGACAATAATACCGGCATTGATGGGGAGGGCTTGTTGAGGAAGCTCTTGGGTGCTAAGGTAAGCGGATGTGAAAAAATGGTGTTTGGGAAAGCGATTGGCCAGGTGTATAATTAATCGCATAACAGCCGGAGATGCTGAGTTTAACGAATTTCCGGCCTTTTTGCACTCTGCGCAATTGCATACTAATTTATTGTCAGCGGGGAAAATTGCAAAACGCATGGACTGTTTTTCGCCTTCTCCAAAATTATCAAGGATATAATGCTCAATGCAGCGATAGGTTTCCGGGGAAGAAAAGCAGAATTGCTCCTTGTTTTTTATACCGCCAACAGTTGCATATACTGATTGGGGTGAATCTTTACCCAGTATTTTCACCAGACCATGTCCCCATATTCCCCAGTCGGCATCAAAACCGGAATTTCCTAACACAGGAGGCATATCACTATTCATGCATGTGGTAGGGGTATAAAGGCTCCGGTACTCAAAGGCGAAGGTGCCGCAGGTATCAGATAAGAGAATGAGTGCCGGAGGCAGATCGGTCGTATTGATGTGTGAATCTTCTATGGAGATGTATTTCATTGCCTGGTACATGAGCCAAAGCAAGCCTGTTTTGTTCCGGGCTGTGAGTCTAGCTCCGTTTTGAATTGTGTGGATAGCGTAATCGGTTTTAAGCGTATCGTTAATCGAGACAGAGATCTCATAATATCCGGAGATATGGCGATTGTAAACGATCCGGTCAGGTAGATCGGAACGATGCTTAAGGTGTTGATAAAAATAGTCGCTCCACCTCACATTTTCCTCTGAGGTATTTTCGGTGATAATAGCCCATCCTTTTATTGTTGAAAAGATTTTATGCCCTGTGGTAGCACTCAATGTCCCGATAAATATCAGAGCGATGAGTAACACAAAATATAATATAGCCGAATGTTTATAGGGCGACGCTAAGCTGTATAAAGACATTATAGAGGTTCTTATAAGATGTATTGGTTGCGGTTTGATCATAATAGGTGTACCAGGTACCGGTCAATCCTGCTGTAAGATTGTGTGACAGCAAATATTGTCCGCCCAAACCGACCATCGTATTCATGTGGGAAAATGTACTCGGCAGTGCATTGTTCAGGATCGATATTTCAGGCGCAGATCCTATGCCTGTGATCATTGACAGATTGCTGTGTTTGTTATTACCGACGTATAAACGACTTTGCAAACTGGCATTGTAATAGAAAGATGATTGCATGCGGTATATCTCTAATTTTGTATTGGCCCAGATCTTTTCCCAGTTCTTGGAAATAGTCGGGCCTGCGATCCAAAGATTTTCGTCGGAAGCTAGTCGTTTATAGCCGATGTGGATTCCCACTTCCATATCCGCTTGCAATGATTTGCTGAGTGTGGAATTGAATGAACAGGTCGGAAAAAAACGATTGGCCCAGGCTGCGTTTAATGTCAGGTTGTAGCTTTTGCTTAATTGGTGTGCCCATTCAGCTTGTAGCTGGATACCGGTTCCACCCAGCGAAATGGAATCGCTAAGTAAATAGTTTTCTTCAACGCCTTTACGTCCTGTGTAATTCGCTGTAAATGTATATGAATCATGTTGTTTTTTATGAGAAAACTCAGCCGTTGCAACAGACATTATTTCGTATGAGTCATTATAGTGTGATTGCATGTAGCTAAACCGGGCTTCATTCTGAGATGAAGAGTATTGTAATTCGCGCAAATGGCCTGAAAACTGAGCTTGTTCAGCAAAAGCGGGAATATAGAATTTCTGATAGTAATAGGCCGAATCGTATTGACGCATTTTCTCAAATATCAAACCTTTATTGTACATTAATTCTTTGTCTCCGGGATTGTAAAGTAAAGCAGTATCGAGTATGGCGATGGCCTCATTGCGATTTTGTTTCCCGGATAATTGCTGAGCATACAAAATACTACTTTGGGTAAACATTCCGATTACCTCTTTATTGTTTCTGTAATAGTCAATGTCATTGTGTAGCAACTCGCGGGCCGCTTGATATTGAGCGTTTTGGTTTAGCCAGTAGGCTTGTTTGATTCTAAAGAACAGATCAGATGGGTATAGTATGCGTCCCGTATTGATGTATTGCTGCATGATATCGTATTGGCCGAGTGTTGCAGTTGCATTAATAATATAGTGCAGTCCGGGATTACTATGGGGGGATACTTGTAATAACCGTTTTGCTTCCCTTTGCACGGCTAATGTAGCACCATTCTCTGTCAGGTGTTTTATATAAGGGATGGCGATTTCCTCATAACAGTCAGCGTATTTGAACGCCTTCTCCTGTGGTGAATTTTGAATACTATTGTATAGTAATTCGAGCGCCTCGGGTGTCCGGTCCATTTTGTCTAATATCAACGCCTCCTTTTCGATTAGTGAAGGGTGATCGGGGTAATCTTTTGATAATATTTTCAGGGTTGATAGCGCTTCTTCATAGCGGGAAAGTGCCTGATAGCAGGTAATGGAGTACTCCAGTGCTTTTTCTGTCATTTCATCATTTCCTTTGTGATGCAGAATAATCCGGATGTATTCAAGAGCTTCGGTATAATCGCTTTGGGCCATCAGTTGAGAAGCTCGTTTTATACAACTTTCCTGCATCAGGTCGGAAATGTCTTGGTCTTGTGGAAATGAGTTGTAAAGCGTTTGTAGTATTGAATAAGAGCGGCTTTCATCCCCCATACGGCTATATAATTGATACTCTT
>JAUZOF010000498.1 GCA_030706585.1 Bacteroidota bacterium | reverse complement strand
GTTGCCACGGAACGGACAAGTGGACAGCGTCCAGATTTGACCACAATACCTCCCGCTTCAAACTGGAAGGAAAACACTCCAATGTGAAGTGCGAGCAATGTCACAAAGAAGTATCCGACTCAAAAGGGAATAAATACGTGCAGTACAAGTTCAAAAGTATTGCCTGTGCTACCTGCCACTCCTGATGTATAAACGATTTCCGTAAAAGAATAACGCATGGTGAAGAAGCTAAAGATGCATAGATTTATAAGCCTTACATTCCTTCTCATATGGGGAATGACTCTCTTTGGGCAAATGCCGAAATCGGCAAAATCCCCGCATGGTAAGGGATTGCACCTCGAGTGTAGCGAATGTCACGATCCCAATGGATGGAAAGTACGGGCGATGACTACCTTTAACCACGATAAACGAACCCATTTCCCGCTTAAAGGGCAACACAAAATGCTCGATTGCAGGAAGTGCCATCCTACCCTAGTCTTTAATGAAGCCAAAAGCGATTGTAACTCGTGCCATACCGATGTACACCAACAGACTGTAGGGAACGATTGTCAACGTTGCCACAACACCAGTTCTTGGCTAGTGACTAACATCAAGCAGATTCACCAGCAGAAGGGCTTTGCATTGGTGGGCGCACATGCTGCTGCCGATTGCAGCCGTTGCCATAAAGCGGCCTCACAGCTGCAATTTGAGAATATGCACACCGATTGCTACGCTTGTCACTATCAGGTGTATGAATCATCCACCATCAAGCAGTTTGGTCAAAATGCCACGCACCGCAGTCTGGGTTTCAATACGGATTGTAATCGCTGCCACAATATGGTTGGACGTAGCTGGAGCTATAATGGAAAAGGATTTGAACATGGATTCTTCCCATTAAAGGGCGGACATGCTAACCTGACCTGTGACCAATGTCACTGGGATGGCTTCAATACAAAACTTTCACCGGAATGTTCTTCATGTCACGGTACATATACTGCCAGCCAAAAGGTCCCCGCTCATGAGACCGTTTTTAAAAGCCATGAATGTAGTGAATGTCACACCTATCTGGGGTGGAATGTCGTGAAATTTAAAAACCACAAAAACTGGCGGGATAAGAGCAAACATGACGGCAAAGGTTGCCTGGAATGCCACGACAACAACGATACCTGGAAACCGGATTGTAGAAAGTGCCACAATTTTGACTATTGAACATGATGAGAATATTCCTTTTAGCAACAGTAATCTTCGTCTCTTTGTCGCTTCCGGCACAAGAGTGGTTAACGGGTTCAGTCTCCTTTCTCAGTACTCAGAATGTGTACGTGAAATTTGAAAATACCTCCGGCATTGGCGTAGGAGATACGCTGTACGTGAACCAAAAAGGAAAACTTACCGCAGCCATGTTGGTCAAAGAATTTTCGTCCATCTCCTGTGTCTGTACACCGCTTAACCAGTTGTCTATTCCGCTGGCATCTCCCGTATTTGCAAGACCTATACACAAAAAAGCCGCAATTGCAGACAATAACGAAGAGAAGGCAAAAGCATCTGTTGACCTCAACAACAAAGCCATCCAATCCCTGAATGCGGATAACCTGTTGAAAGGGAACCGGCAGAAAATAGACGGACGGCTTTCGTTATCATCTTACTCTGATATTTCGGATTACGGAAATAATTCCCGCTTCCGGTATAATTTTGCTTTGAATGCCAGTCACATCAATAACTCAAAATTCTCGGGCGAGGTGAATATTGCCGTTTCGCATAACAGCAATGACAGCCTGCCGTTCTCTTCTAATATTTCCCATTACCTGAAGATTTACGCCCTGTCCCTCAAATACGATATTGACTCCACTTCTACTGTTTCATTCGGTCGAAAATTCAATGCAAATATTGCGAACATCGGTGCAATTGACGGATTTCAATACGAAAAATCAGTCGGTCACTTTGCCTACGGAGCTGTTGTGGGTTCACGCCCTGATTATTATGATTACGGAGTAAATACCAACCTGTTGGAATTTGGCGCTTATGCCTCGCATTATTACCAAAAAGGCAGAGGAAGGATGCGTTCTACACTTGGGTTGTTTAACCAGATGAACAGTTTCAATACCGACCGCCGGTTTGGTTATTTCCAGCATAGCAACACGTTGCTGAAGAAGATCGATTTCTTTGGGTCCGTTGAATTTGACCTGTATAAACTGGACAAAAACCGACAAGCGACCAATACGTTTGACCTGACCAGCACCTATCTGTCATTGCGATACAATCCGTGGCGAAGACTCTCGCTCTCGATGAGCTACGATGCCCGCAAGAATGTCTATTACTACGAGACATTCAAAAACCGGGTGGATAGTACCATCGACAAAGAAACCCGTCAGGGATTGCGGTTCCAGTTTAATTACCGGCCCTTTCGCTTCTTGTCATGGGGCGGTTCTGCCGGGCTAAATACTCCTCATATTTCAAAAAATGCCTCGACTTACCTCAGTTTCCCAGACTTGCCATGGATTCACGCTTCGTTAATGATTAATGCGACTCTGTTAAGAACACAGTATCTTGATGGGACTATCTATGGAGCATCTTTGTCACGGGACATTCTCCCGGGCAAATTATTCGGCCAACTGGAATACCGGTTAGTTGATTACCAGTTCAATAATTCACCGTCCACTCTGCCTCAGAATATCGGGGAATTCTCTCTCAACTGGCAGGTGGCCAAACGGTTGATGTTTTCCGCTGATTATGAGTTTACGAAAGAGAGCGGAACCAATTATCACCGCATCTTCCTTAACCTGACCCAACGATTCTGATTTAACTCAATTCCGATAAAACCCTATGACTGGATTCCGGTCATAGGGTTTCTTATTTAGAAGAAAAGCACTCAATCCTATTTATTCTCTTTATAAATAAAGTAGGTTTTATTCACGCTTTCTCCCAGGCATCTAAAAATAGATGAAAAGAATAAACATTTACCCGAATGAATTGATTATGAGACTATATTTGTATTTATCCAATCACTCCGATAGGATAAATACAAAGAAATATACTGTAATCAACCCTTTAACTAAGTCATGATAAATATATTCCCGATAAAGTACAAACTACATCTGTTTATACTCCTTTTCATGCTCACTTCTCAGGTCAATTTTGCACAAAGCTTTACATTCAAAGTGTCTCCCGTAGCCTATTACTCCGGTTGGGGAGGTGCCACGCTTTTTGCGGCATGGATTACCGATATTAATGGGAATAACCTGAAAACACTGGATTGTCGCGCCAAGACCTACATCGTTTACCTGAGCAACTGGAGAGCCTCCTTCAACGGGGGAGCTGCTGATGCCACTACCGGTGCAACTTATTCAACCATACCAACCTACTCTGTGAACTGGAACTGCACCTCACGCGATGGAATGACAGTCCCTAATGGGAACTACTATTTCAATGTGGAATATTCCCAGCAAGGCACCAGTAAGTTTGCCAAATACGCTTTTTCTAAAACAGCAGATTCCCAGACCTATACCT
>JAUZOF010000497.1 GCA_030706585.1 Bacteroidota bacterium | reverse complement strand
TTGATAGTCGATGACGAGGCGCCGCCACGTGCGTTGTTGAAACATTATCTCTCATCTCATTCCGATATTGAAGTCATTGGAGAGGCAGCTGACGGATTCGAAGCTTTCCGGTTGGTCAAAGAGTTACAGCCCGAATTGATGTTGCTTGATATCCGGATGCCCAAGCTTTCCGGTTTTGAATTGCTGGAGCTGCTGGAAAATCCACCGGCGGTGATTTTTACGACCGCTTTTGACGAGTATGCCATCAAAGCTTTCGAGGCCAATGCTTGTGATTACCTGATGAAGCCGTTTCTGCGTGACCGGTTGGATGTGGCACTGCACAAAGCCCGCCTTCGCCTGACCTCAAATGCTCCGGCTGAAGAATCTCCGGTAAATAAGCTTTTGGAGAATGGACCTGTTCAGGAGGAAAAGTTGCAACGGGTGGCGGTACGTAGCGGGCAGAAGATTCGCATTATTCCGGTCAATGACGTGCTTTATTTCGAGTCGGATGGTGACTATGTGCAGATTCACACCTCCGAGGGGCGATACCTGAAGGAGAAGACGATGAAGTTCTTTGAAAGCCATTTGGATGAACGCCAGTTTGTGCGCGTGCATCGTTCCTACATTGTCAACGTGGAGCATATCAAAGGCATGGAACTGTATGAAAAAGACAGTTGGACTTTACTGCTCTCAAACCGCGAATATATCAAAGTGAGTGCGACAGGCTACAAAGCACTGAAAAAGGTGCTCAATCTGTAGTTTGTCTCAAATGAGAATAGCACGGATGATTAACCAGAAGATTTCTTCTTCTAGTCGAATCTCAGATAATATTTGGAGTTTTTGAAATAAAAGATGACCTTTGTTAGGTCGTCTTTTTTATTTAAAGTCATAATACAATGAAGCCAACCTTAGTACAATTAATATCCGAAGGAAAAACTCTTATTTCCGACGGTGCCTGGGGTACATTCCTACAGGCTAAAGGCATGCAACCCGGTGAATGTCCCGAACAGTGGAACATCGACCATACCGAAGATGTGCTTGACATTGCCCGCAGTTACATAGCTGCCGGTGCCGATACAATCGAAACCAACAGTTTCGGTGGAAACCGCTTCAAACTTGCCAACTTCGGCCTTTCCGATAAAGCATTTGAACTCAACAAAAAGGCAGCAGCCATTTCGCGTGAAGCTGCCGGCGCCGATAAATACGTGCTCGGTTCCGTAGGTCCGACCGGCAAAATGCTTATCATAGGCGACGTGACCGAAGAGGAACTCTACGAAGCTTTCAAGGAGCAATGCGTTGCTTTGCATGAAGGAGGAGCAGATGCTATCGTTATCGAGACCATGACGGCGCTTGATGAAGCTACTATCGCCGTAAAAGCCGCCCGGGAGAATACTCCCTGCGAAGTAATTTGCACAATGACCTTCGACCTTCTTCCCACCGGGGAATACCGTACAATGATGGGCGTTTCCCCTTCGGAAATGGTTGCCGCGCTGAAAGAGGCCGGTGCTCACATTATCGGAGCAAACTGCAGTAATGGTATCGAGGGTATGATTAAAATCACGGAAGAGATTCGCTCGGTAGATGCTGAAATCCCGGTGCTCATTCATGCGAATGCCGGAATGCCGGTTTGTGAGAATGGTTGTACAGTTTTTCCTGAATCTCCGGAAATGATGGCAAATATAGCACCTAAGCTTGCACAGGCGGGAGCAAATATCATTGGTGGTTGCTGTGGCACTACTCCCGCACACATTCATAAACTGGCTGAAGTCCTTAAGAAATAATATGTACCACAGAGGACCACGGAGAAATTGCACAGAGAACCACAGAGCGTCTTTTCTCTGTGGCTCTCTGTGTGAAACTCCTTTGCCCTCTGTGATATAAAAAACAAAACAACAATGACAAGAGCAGATTCAATCTGGAGCGATGTGGAAAAAATCAGAGCCAATGCTCCGCTCGTACAAAATATTACAAACTACGTAGTGATGAACAATACCGCCAATGCCCTGCTGGCGATTGGTGCTTCACCCGCTATGGTGCATAGTGTGGATGAGGTGGAAGAGATGGTAGCCTTCGCCGGTTCGCTGGTGGTGAATATCGGAACATTGAGCCGTCACTGGATCGACGGAATGGAAATGGCGATGGTCAAAGCCAAAGAGCTGGGTAAGCCCATCGTATTTGACCCGGTAGCTGTCGGTGCTACCCAATTGCGCAACGAAGCTTGTGAAACCCTGATTCAGAAAGCGGCTCCAGCCATCATACGTGGAAACGGTTCTGAGATTCTGGCACTGAATAAAGCCGCATCCGGAGGAAAAGGCGTGGATAGTACGGCTGCTGCTGAAGACGCGGTAGGTGCAGCACAGGCTATATCGAAAGAGTTTGGTTCGGTGGTGGTCATTAGTGGCCAGACCGACTTCATCATTAGCGGCGACCAGGTGGCTAAAGTGGAAAACGGAACTCCAATGATGACCCGTGTGACTGGAATGGGATGTACTGCGACTGCTATTTGCGGAGCTTTTGCCGCTATTAATTCTGATCCGTTTGAAGCCGCAATTAACGCCATGTATGTGATGGGCATTTGCGGTGAGCAGGCTTTGGCTAAATCAACCGGCCCTGGAAGTTTTCAGGTGGCATTCCTTGATGCTCTTTACAACCTGACTCTGGCTGACATTCAGGTTGCTTTGTAATATTTACCATTCAATTATTTACAATTTACTATTGAACCAGAAGGCACTTTAGTTCTTGTATTCATAGTACTTAAGCCAGGATTAATATGCTCCAAACCCAGGATATCATTAAACAATATGCCAATCATAGGGCGCTCGACAGCGTCTCGGTGAATGTACCCGAAGGCTGCATTTATGGCTTGTTGGGGCCGAATGGCGCCGGTAAAACGACGTTGATTCGGATTGTCAATCAGATTATTGCTCCGGATAGCGGTGTGGTTTTACTCAATGGAAAACCCATTACTCCGGAAGATGTTCGTCATATCGGTTATTTACCCGAAGAAAGAGGGTTATATAAGAAGATGAAGGTAGGGGAGCAGGCGCTCTATCTGGCGCAGCTGAAAGGCATGTCGCAGAAAGAGGCACGCAAACGGATTGAGTATTGGTTTGACCGGCTGGAAATCGATGGTTGGTGGAATAAGAAAGTGGAGGAACTATCCAAAGGGATGCAGCAAAAGGTACAGTTTGTCACCACTGTGGTACATGATCCGAAGCTGTTGATTTTTGATGAACCGTTCAGTGGGTTTGACCCGGTGAATGCCGCTTTACTGAAACGGGAAATCCTTGAGCTAAAGAAAAACGGAGCCACCATTATGCTTTCGACCCACAATATGAATTCGGTGGAGGAGCTTTGCGATGAGATTACGCTCATCGACCGGTCGAAAGTGGTACTGCAGGGGAAGGTTGATGATATTCGGAATCAATTCCGCAGTAATCAATTCCGCATAATCATCAAGGGTGAAAACATAGAAGTCTCTGCCGGAGAACCGTTCACCATTCTGGAAACGAAT
>JAUZOF010000496.1 GCA_030706585.1 Bacteroidota bacterium | reverse complement strand
TGGCAGTTTATGTTTCCTGTTTTTGAAGTAGTCACCATTATTTCTACTCTCTGGCTATTGGCTACTCCCATTGGGGAAGAAACGATCCAAGGCAATACTTCCTCTTTGGGTGATGTATTGGAACTTTTGAAGGATAAAGTAGTTTTCCTCTTGTTCTTAGGAATATTGTTTGTAGTTGGTGTCGATGTAGGAATTAATACGGCTGCATCAAAAATTCTGATAGAAAGATGTGGTCTCGACGTAATCCATGCAGGATATGGTTCCAGTGTTTACTTCGCCTTCAGAACGGCAGGGGCATTTATTGGTGCATTTTTATTGACAAGAGTGGCAGCTTCGTCATTCTTCCGGGTTAATATTTTGATTGCGGTAGCAGCCTTGGCGGTATTGCTTTTTGTAAAGGAAAAGTTGTTGATTTTTGCTTTATACGGAGTGGTCGGATTCACAATTGCAAATATTTTCCCAATTATTTATTCATATGCTATTCGCCGTCGTCCTGAGAAAGCAAATGAAATTTCTGGCCTGATGATAACCGGAGTGTTTGGCGGAGCCGTCATTCCATTCTTTATGGGAATCACGTCGGATGCAGTTAAGTCCCAAGCAGGTTCTGTTTTCATTATCCTGTTAAGTGCATTGTACCTGACATATTGTGCTTTCTCTTTAGCAAAAAAAGGGACATGACTAGGCATTGTGAGTGTCTGAGATGTGTAATTTGATACTGAAAATAGACTGCATAAGGAGTAAATCAGCGCTTTGTAGTAGTCGTTAAAATATTTTGCAAATGAATTTGAAGCAAACTCTATTTGTCGTCGTAACTATTCTTTTAAGTGTTGCTTGCACTGTAAAAAAAACAGGGGAGTTAGATATGGATCAAGCTCTGAAGTATTGCCATGTTCAGGTAGTAAGAACATTGTCCGAAATTGGGACGGCGGATTCTATTCCACGTAATATTCTTAAAGATCAAACTCGGTGGAATCTTGTACCTGTTAGTGTTACAGAATGGACGGTCGGTTTTTGGCCTGGTATTTTATGGTACGATTATGAAAACACCAAAGATGAAAAAATTAAGAAGCAGGCTGTTCGGTTTACAGAATTGTTGGATACCATTACACGACAACCGGCATACGATCACGATATCGGATTCCAAATTTTTACAAGCTATGGTAATGCATACAGGCTTACCGGCAAAGAACAATACAAAGATGCTTTGCTTCGAAGCGCAAATACATTGGCAACACTGTTTAATGCCAAAGTAGGTACTATTCTGTCGTGGCCCCGTGAAGTAAAAGCTCGTCACTGGCCACATAACACCATTATGGATAATATGCTAAACCTGGAATTGTTGTTCTGGGCTGCTAAAAATGGAGGCGGTTCTTATCTGTACGATATTGCTGTCTCTCATGCCACTACTACGATGAAAAACCAATTTCGTCCCGATTATAGTTGTTATCATGTGGCTATTTATGATACGATTGACGGACATTTTATAAAAGGAGTCACACATCAGGGATATTCGGATAATAGTATGTGGGCTAGAGGGCAGGCATGGGCAATATACGGATTTACAATGGTTTATCGAGAGACAAAAGATCCTGTTTTTTTACGGTTTGTGGAAAAAGTAACTGATGTTTATTTGAGGCGTCTTCCTGCCGATCATGTGCCTTATTGGGATTTCGATACTCCCGATATACCTAATGCTCCCAAAGATGCTTCGGCAGCGGCAATTGTAGCTTCGGCATTGTTGGATCTATCCCAGCTGGAAGATAAAGCGGTTCTGGCAAAAAAATATGAACAGGCAGCAATAGATATGCTTACCAGTTTGACGAACAACTATCAGGGTGGAAAGGAAAAACCTTCTTTTTTGTTACACTCGACCGGACATTTTCCAAATCATTCGGAAATTGATGTTGCAATTAATTATGCCGATTACTATTATCTTGAAGCGTTGACACGATTAAAACGATTGGGAAGTCATAATTTTGTTCCAAATTGATTTTTTGCAATAAGTTTAGAGGGAAGCGTACTGAGGATTGTTGACAGGCAGGTTTACCCTTATTGCCTTGTTGGGTGCAAGCTGAAAAACGCTCCGGCTATAGTTTTCTGCTAACTTGAAAAATAATTAGAACTAATACATATATAAAATGAAACGGAGAATAATTTTGATTGTATTTCTCTTACCTACACTATGTTATGGGCAACTCTTTAGGGGTTATAATCAGTTAGCAGACAGGGTAAACATTTCACTTCCTGATGGAATATTAAGTATTCGTCCATTAGCAGAAAATGCCATTCGTGTTCAATATACAAAAGCTGTTTTTCCGGTGATACCGGAGCTTGTTTTTGTTTCAAAAACTAAGATCCCCGATTTTAACGTTAAAGAGTCTGCATCGTCATTGGAAATAAGTACCAAACAGGTAAAAGTTGTTGTGGATAAAGCCACTGGTGCACTTTCGTATATTGACAATGCCGGAAAAGTTTTTTTGAACGAAAAGCCTAATACCCGATTGTTGGTTTCCGATTCGATAATGAGCGAACCCTGTGTTATTGCTGGGCAAAGTTTTGAATCATATCCGGGAGAGTTCGTTCTTGGATTGGGCCAATTTCAGGACGGGCATTTCAATCTAAAGGATGTAACCCGAAAACTAACACAAGTAAATTCCCAAATATCCATACCATTTATTTATTCAAACAAAGGATATGGATTGCTTTGGCATCAATATGGTTTAACCGATTTTAATCCGGCTGATTCATTAATTCATATCGAAAAACAAAACAATGTTGTTGAAAATTCAGGAACCCAGGTGGATGCGACAACATCCAACGGTACTCAAAAAATAGAACAACATCAAAATGTATATATTGGAAAATTCAACATTTCTACCGATGGCATGTATTCAATTATGCTCAATTTGGGAGATATGGGTAATCGCCATTACGTCTCCATCGATGGAAAGGCTTGTATAGACCAAAGTAATTTTTGGTTGCCACCCACTGCCAGTGGGCAAATACTGTTGAAAGCCGGAGAACATAGCATTAAAGTAATTTGCAAATCGAACAACTCACCCAAGGTTACCTATAAACATATCGATGGCTTAACAACTTTTCGCTCTCCAAATGCTAAAATACTCGATTATGTTGTGTTTTACGGTCCTAAGGCAGACGACGTAATTGCAACCTACCGCAATCTTTCAGGTAATGTCCCCATGTTGCCGTTGTGGGCTTATGGCTTCTGGCAATGTCGTGAACGCTATACTTCGAGCAATCATTTAATAGAAACTGTAAAAGAGTTTCGTAAACGGAATATTCCAATGGATGTAATTGTTCAGGACTGGCAATATTGGGGCAAATATGGCTGGGGAGTAACGAAAATGGACGAGACAAATTACCCCGATCCGGCTGCGCTGATGAATGAGTTGCATAGTAGGAATGCTCATTTCAACATTTCGGTATGGGAGAACCTAAATCAAATGTCTGATATTGGAAAAAGCCACGTTGCGAAGGGTTTATAT
>JAUZOF010000495.1 GCA_030706585.1 Bacteroidota bacterium | reverse complement strand
CTACCCGACTGATCATACGGCTGTCGATGCCGAATTTACGCAGGTGGTAAGCCACATTCATCGGTGCGCCGCCTGGCTTGGTCTGCTTTGGGAAAATGTCCCAAAGCACTTCACCGTAACACACCACTGTCTTGATTTTAAGGTCGTTTGAGTTCATGATAAATATATAATTGATTTGAATTATTAATCCAAACAGGTTGTTTAATCGTTTAAACTTTCAGGCAAAAAAATATTATTTGGAAATAACAGACGATTGGCGGATGATAAGCTCAGTGTCTAGAATCACGGATTCAACAGAATCACCGTTTTCAATGGCATTGAGGAGGAGCTTTACAGCTTCGCGACCCAGTTCGGTCATGGGCTGTTTCACATAAGTAACAGGAGCATAAAACAAATCAAAGGCGTCTGTTTCGTCAAATCCAACTACCGCTACCTGGTCCGGTATTTTTACGTTTAGGTTATTCAGGCATTTTAGCCCGGAAATGGTCAATAAGTTGGTAGTAAAAAAGATCGCATCGACAGGTTTTGGCTCTGATAAGAAACGGTTAACTGCATTCGAAACATCTTCTGCGATATGATCGATACGCACCTCTCCCACCAATGTGGAGTCGGTCAATAAATCAGTGGCACCCTTCACACGTTCATTCAGATGACACAGTGAGGTTTGATAAGAGACAACACCGATGCGTTTGCGTCCATTCTCCTTCAAATGCTGAATAGCATTCGATGCGGCATGATAGTTATCAATAGCGACAACATTTGACGGAATCCCGGGATAATAACGGTCGATCATTACAAAGGGAACACCAAGTCGTTTCAGGTATTGCACTTGTTCTTCCGCATATTCGGGAAATGCGATAATGTATCCGTCCACCTGACGATTCAGCAAACGCATGATCAGATCCTGCGTTCTTGAAGCACTTTCATCAGAACTTCCGAAAATGACAGAATAGCCATTATTCTGCGCTTCATCCTCGATAATGCGTGCGATCTGTGATGAATACGGGTTGGCAATGTCAGCAACAATCAGGCCGATAGTCAGCGTCTTTTGCGCTTTGAGGCTGCGGGCGATTTGGTTCGGTTGATAGTTTAGGTCAATAGCCGCCTGTTTGATTTTGGCAGTCACCTCTTTGCTGATCCGGCCCTCTTTCTTATTATTCAGCACATAAGAGACCAGTGCTGTCGATACTCCGACATGCGCTGCTATATCTTTTATGGATACTTTCTTCTTCATGGCTGAATGATTAAGATTTTTATCTGACTACGCTTTGATAGGACAAATATAATTGGTTAAACGATTAAACCAATACCTAAACGCAACTATTTATCACTTTTTAACATACAATCATTCAACCAATCGGTCTGAAACAAAACAGGCCGGCACATTTAACCAATTGATATTGAATAAAAAAGCCCACCGGAGCAAACCGATGGGCCTTAACAATATATTAATCGTAGGGATTAATCTTGAGATTCGAGGTCTTCCAGAGTCAGGAATGAATACTGATACTCCATTGGAAGCATTTCGTTGTACTCCTCTACAGAAGCTCCGTTCAAACAAGCCTCGATAATTCTACGACCCAGCGGATTCAAGCCCGGCTGTAAGTATTTAGGAAGCTGTTTTTTGAAGAAATCGTACAGGATTTCCGCTCCTTTGTCGTAACCCTCTTCTCCTACTTCAGGCTGACGGTACACTTTAAGGAAACGTGAAGGAATTTTAGCGCCTTCGATAGTTACGTAGTTCATTTCGTAACCCAACAGCGGACAACGTGCAGGCTCATACTGATCACGACGGAACATGGCGTTACCACGACGGGTCAGGTACTCACGCATGAAAAGCTGTGGTCTGAAACCTACTTTCCATACACCGATGTGCTGGTTAGGAGTTAATGTATAACGTACACGTGGAGTGTTTACAATCTGCTCAAGCAACAGGTTAGCGTGGTGAATCATCTGACCGGTAGCAAATGGCCAGTATGAACCTACGCCTTCGCTCTCCATTTCGCCTGTATCCACGATACTTGGGTTAGCAAATCCACGAGGACTTACCAGACGCCACAACCATGCCAATGCAGGTGGCAACAGGTGGAACATACCGATGATACCGTAAGAAGGAGCCTCTTTGGTACATGGCGGAGTGCGCACCCCGAAGCTACGCACGTCAACTGCAACGGGTTTATTCAATACGTTAGGGAAATTTTTTCTTGGGATCACCACGCGAGGGTTCGGACATCTTTTGCCCGGAGCATCTTCGATGTGGTTCCAGATGATAGCCAAACCATCAGGTTTAGTATCGATATTTAAGAAAAGAAGCGGCTCTGATGGGTTCAGACTGAGTTTTTCCAGAATAGGCTCATCACCGTAGTTATTTACCCCATCGGTACGCATAAACCAACCGTTCTCTGCATCAATTACAGTTAACTTACCACTTGTTTTTTGAACTGATGGGTGACACATTGCCATGTCATCGGTTACAGGGTAGTAAGAACAGAACATCGGGATAGAGATCAAACGCTCTTCCTGAGTCGCCATATTCAGACCGATTTTGATTTGGCCGTTCGCTTCGCGTGGGATGTTTTGCATCATCTCACTCTTACCACCTCCTGAAGCACCTTCGTGCATGAAAGTAGTCAGGTTGTCGTAAGGGCTGGCAGCCTGTACGGTAGAACAGTGAGTGGTGATCCAACCCTCTTTTTCACCTTTATCCAAAAGAACAGCGTAAAGACCTTTCTTAGCACTTGGTCCCGGATAGAGGTTATATGAATAAACTTCGTGCATGTGCTCAGTGCGGTTATGTACCACGATCTGTTTGCCATCGAAGTGTGTATGTCTGAATGGAGGAGCAACGAATACAGCCGATTCGATTTTAAAATCTGAAGGAAGTGTATCGGTAGCCATCAGTTTCTGCAACTGAGCCAATCCGAATCCAAAGAAGCCGGCGTTAGCAGGAGCAATTACCATACCACCCACACCTACAGGATAGTGACCTGCAAAGTAGAAATAGGTGATCAGATCCTGATTTTTAAGCCATTCGAAGGTCTCTTTTCTCATTTCTGAGAATTCGTAACCACATTTGTCTTTGAATCTTGTTTTATCAGTCGGTTTTTCATCGCCGATCAACATGGTATTTGGGTCTCTGCGGCGCATGTACGGTTCAACATAGTTAGCAGAAATACCATTGATCACTTTGTGAACGACAGCTTCAAGGACTTCGCCTTTACCGGGAACTTCATATTTCACTTCGAAACTGTTGTTTCCTTTACCGCCATAAGATGCCTCCAACAAATCCTGAGTAGAATTGTAGTGAGTCACACTTTTAGCTTGTAAAAGAAGATTTTCGATTTCGAGGGGAAGCGAAATTCCTTTTACTCTCAGTGTTTTTAATACGTCTGTAATCATATTCATCAGTTTAAATTTACTTTCCAGAACATTACCTCCTTTTAATCAGAGGGTTAGAATGAAAACATTAGGGTTTTACTTTTTCCGCTCGCAAAGATAACTAATAATT
>JAUZOF010000494.1 GCA_030706585.1 Bacteroidota bacterium | reverse complement strand
ATGATGAAATGCACTATCGCGGACCTGACGATCGTGGAGTATGGAATGACGAAATTTGCTGTATGGCTCAGGTTCGGCTTTCTATTATTGGATTAGAACGTGGGAAACAGCCACTTTTTAACGAAGACAAATCTTTAGTCCTCTCGTGTAACGGTGAGATATACAATTACATCGAAATAAAAAAAGAACTCATCACTAAAGGCCACACTTTCAAGTCCGACAGTGATTCAGAAACCATTCTTCATCTCTACGAAGAATATGGATTGGGATGTCTGAAATACCTGAGGGGAATGTTCGCATTCTGCCTTTGGGACACTAACAAAAAGCAACTATTTGCAGCCCGTGACCGAATAGGAGAAAAGCCTCTTTACTACTCCAAAATTCCCTGTGGCGTAGTGTTCAGCTCCGAATTAAAGGCAATTGTAAAAACATTCATTGATGAACCTCAAATAGACCTAGAACGTTTGGCTGAGCCAATTCGCTACACTTCTCCCATCCATTCACGAGAGACATATATCGATCAGGTAAAAAGGGTTGAGCCCGGACAGTATGTGCTAGTTAGCCGACAGGGGGTAATTAAACATCATTATTGGCAACGCGACTTATCATCCACCTTTACCGGATCATTTGAAGAGGCCAAAACGGAAACTCTTCGTCGGATGCGTGAATCAGTCGATATTTGTCTGCGTAGCGATGTTCCTATTGCTATCATGCTCAGTGGCGGAATCGACTCGAGTGCGATTGCCGCTTTCGCCAAAGAAACCGGAAGAGAAGTACACACAATTACTGCCGGATATAAAGGAAACCACGACTGTGACGAACGGGATATTGCAAAACGATTTGCTTCGGAAAAAGGATTTATTTATCACGAAATAGAGTTGGACGAAAACGATTTCGGCAATTGCTTTGATGAGTATACTGCGCGAATGGATGAACCGGTAACGGATATTGCCGCGTTTGCCCAATGGGCACTTTATAAAAAAGTACAGTCTCTCGGATTTAAAGTATTGCTGGGAGGCATGGGAGGCGATGAACTTTTTTACGGTTACGGTTACTGGAATGACATGGCCGAATCGTTGTACATCCAGAAAAAGCACCAAAGCCTTTTCCCCTGGAAAGGAATGGCAAAGAAAAAAGAATTTCTGGGATTCTTAGCTAAAAACTGGCAGTACATTCTCTATGGGGGATATCCAAACAAGATCAACGACAGCTCCATCAGCTACTGGATGTATGACGACTATTGCAAATTTGCAAACAACACGACGTTCACTTATCAGGGAGAACAATTTCAATTTAAAGATGTTGATCTGAATTTTTCGTATGGCAATACTCCCTTAGGCACCGAAATTGATTATATATATCGCTTTTTGTTTGACAAGACCATGATTATGGCCTACCTCTATTTGTCCGACAGATTGGGAATGGGCAACTCCATTGAAATACGCTCTCCCCTGCTCGACTTTCAGTTAGTGGAATTCGTATCATCGTTGCCACTAACCTATAAATACAAGAAAGGAGTGCCCAAATACTTTTTGAAAGAAATTCTGCAAGGCATTGTACCCGATTACATCCTTCATGCAGAAAAACGAGGATTTACGCCTCCAATCTCATTTGTAAACGATGTTTCAAACAAGTATGACTATCAATTATTCAATTCTGATTTTAAATTTTATAATTCGGTATTAGCTGACAAAATCTTAACTCAACATCTATTGAGAAGATCATAGAATTCAAAAAATCGAATGACCTTATCCATTTCAACGCTACAACGCAAGATAAAATCTGCTCGTAAATACTACAGCAGGCTAAAACTGTGGGGAAGTTTCAGACGGCTGAAACCTTTCAGTAATGTCTTTGGTTATGACAGAGGGAGTCAATCTATAGCCCGATATTACATTGATTCTTTTATGCAGGAAAATGCTGAGTTTATTCGGGGATCAGTTCTTGAAATCGGCGACGACACCTATACCATAAAGTATGGAAAAGAGATAAGCCATTCCGATGTTTTGCACGTACAGCCGGGAAATCCGAAAGCTACGATAGTAGCCGACCTTACATGTGCCGACCATTTACCCGCAAACCAATATGATTGCATTCTGTTGCCTCAAACACTCCCTTTTATCTATGATTTTCGTGCCGCCTTGTATCATACCCACAGGATGCTCAAGCCGGGAGGTACTATGTTAGTGACGTTATCCGGTATCAGCCAGATTAGTGGGTACGACATGGAACGATGGGGCGATTATTGGCGATTCACATCTTTGAGTGCCAAAAAATTATTTGAAGAATTTTTCCCGATGGAACACTTTCATGTTTCTACTTATGGAAATGTTCTCTCTGCGATGGCCTTTATTGAAGGATTAGCAAGTCGAGAACTCAAGAAAAAAGAATTAGATTATATTGATCCTAACTACCAAGTTACAATCACGGTACGAGCCACCAAGCCCATTTAACCCAGCATCAACAATGAACAAAAACGACAATCCGGCGCCTATTGCTTTGTTCCTTTATAACCGGCCATACCATACCAAACAAACTTTAGCCGCTCTCAAACGCAACAAACTTGCAGACGAAAGCCATCTCTACATTTTCTGTGACGGGCCGAAAGAAAATGCGTCAGACGAAACGCGTACAAGTATACAAGAGGTGAGAAACATCGCAACCCAGGAATCCTGGTGCAAACAGGTTGATGTTATTTTGTCCGATAAAAACAAAGGGTTGGCCGAATCTATTAAAGAAGGCGTTACTCAAGTTGTACAGAAACACCATAAGGTTATTGTGATGGAGGATGATTTGATTACTTCTCCGGCATTTCTGACCTATATGAACTCTGCTTTAGCCCACTACGAAGAGAGAAAATCAGTCTTTTCGATCAGCGGCTATACAATGCCGTCCAAAATGATGCAAATTCCGGCTGATTACGAATACGATGTCTATGTCGGCTTACGCAACGATTCCTGGGGATGGGCAACGTGGGAAGACAGATGGAAACAAGTAGACTGGAATGTATCAAACTACCAGACCATATTGAACAATTCAGCTATGCAAGAAGCTTTTAACCGTGGAGGTGATGATGTTTTTGAAATGCTTCAAATGCAACAAAGCGGCAAACTGAATATATGGTCGATTCAGTTTACTGTAGCTCACTTTGTGAACCATGCGGTCTCTATTATCCCCGTAGTTTCTTATGTCGATAACATCGGACTGGATGGGAGCGGAGAAAATTGTGGCGAAAGTTTAGCTTTGAGACATCAATCTTTGTGTACGAAAGAAGAAATTCGTTTTCTGAATGTACTTTACGAAGACAAACGCATTATCAATGCTTTCTATAGCGCCAACTGCCGACAAAAACGCCCTCTCTGGCAAAAAGCTATTAATAGAATAGCCCGGTTTTTAGGGCGGAAGAATATTTTTGTTATAAAGAAAAAAATCTATTGCTAAAAAAATACACTATATGCCTCTATCAGGGATATACATATTGCTTATTTCTGTTTTGGTACTCGCCGGATTATTAATTT
>JAUZOF010000493.1 GCA_030706585.1 Bacteroidota bacterium | reverse complement strand
GAGCATCTCCTGATTCCTTTTGAACACGAACATATTCCACAGCTGATTTGCGGCGACTTTAACATTGACATGGATGATTCACAGCACTATCGTAAGATGCTGGAGACACTGGATGCTCAAAACGGTGAAATCAGCGGTTCGATTACGTCAACGTATGACGAGATTGACAACCCGTTGGCACGCATTCCCCGGGGGAAGAAACGAATTATCGACTACATCCTGGTCAGAAACAGCAAGCTAATACGCAAGATTGAGCGAAAGATTCAGTTCATTTATACCCATAAGAAGAATGGAGATGTGGACTATTTATCGGACCACAACGCAATGGAGATGACCATTAATCTGGGGAAATTGTCTGAAGGAGATATTGTGCAGCACTTTTCACTCAAATGAACCGGCATTGTAGTTGAGCCTTTTCATCCGAATCGCTTTCTGCCGGATCCACAACCTATACGATATATACGAAAGAGTCGCCAAAGGAAATATTCCCATCCCCATCCTAAATCCGATAAGATAACCGGAAACACTCTGCCAATAAGGACCAATAACATACCCCGCCATCACATAAAAACAGGCCCAAAGCAATGCCGTCGCCGGTAAAACGACGGCATATTTGCGGACCGGATAATTCATCAATCCCAGCAATACCGCCACATACCCCCGAATAAAAGGCGAAATCCGTCCGAGGAAGACTCCAGCGAACCCTTTTCGTTGAATCTTTCGCGACAACTTATCCAGCTTTTTCCTGGAAATAGGAATCCATCGCGGTTTGCGTGCCATGATGGTTTTGCCAAATATGAAGAATAAAGTAAAGAGGATACCGCTTCCAAGCATATCACCGGCAAATGCTGAGAGAATAACCCAAACAGCATTCAACATGCCGGTATATCCCAGATAACCGGAGAAAATCAGCACCAATTCATTCGGTATGGGATTGGGAACTCCCACTTCCTGCAGAAAGACCAGCAGGAAGATAATCAGGTATCCGTGATGAAGGATATTATTCAGGAAATCAGATGGGATATTTGCGATAGTCATTAGGTTTCAATTTGGAAATTAATGACTATAAAAGTAAGTCATTGATATGTCAGCCTTATTTCAGCAATAGTATGTTTTCGTTACCTGTTTACAAATCAGAAGTCATTTTAGATACTTACAATAAAAAAAAAAACCGCCATCAGATTTCTCCGACAGCGGTCGCGCATTTTAATTATCCAAAAACCGATTAGTTCAAAGGAACATAACCTACTTTTTCTACAATATTTTGTCCTTCAGCTGACAACACGAAATCAACAAACGGTTTGCAAGCAGCCTCTTTCTTCTTATTCACATAGAAGAACAACGGACGAATAATCGGGTAAGTTTTATTTTTTGCAGTAGCCATAGATGGAGCAACAAAGGTTTTACCATCAAATGATACATGAACTGCTTTTACATCTTTTTCAATATAAGCCAAACCTACATATCCGATAGCTCCTTTAGTTTGGCTAACTGATTGCACAATAGCTCCTGTGGCAGGCATACTCAGGATACCGTTAGCGTAGTTTTTATTCTTCAGGATGTGCTCTTTGAAGAACTCATACGTACCTGAACTTGATTCACGAGAGTAAGGAATGATTTTCATATCCGGACCACCCACTTCTTTCCAGTTTTTGATTTTGCCGGTGAAGATGCCTTCAAGTTGAGCACGGGTAAGTTTTGATACTGGGTTTGAAGGATTCACGATTACAGCCAAAGCATCGTAAGCGATTACTTTTTCTACAGCTGTAGAACCAGCCTCCTGCATTTTTACCTTTTCGTCGAATTTCATTTTACGTGAAGCCATAGCCACGTCGGTAGTACCATCGAGCAATGCAGCGATACCCACACCGCTACCACCACCTACTACAGATACTGATTTATGAGTTTTCTTCAGGAAAGCTTCTGCTTCTTTTTGAGCCAAAGGCAATACAGTATCACTACCTTTCAATTTTTGTGCCTGGAATGAAGGAACCAATGCGCAGATCATCAGCGCTGAGATTACTAACTTTTTCATAAGAGATATTTTTAAGTTTTTGGATTAAAGTAAAATGTTAGCTATTGGCATCGAGTTTATTCCTGTCTACCAATAGCCGGTTTGTTTTTATTAGAATTTATATTGCAGACGAAGTGTGAATACGTTGTCTCTGCGATTTCTATTGTAACCATTCAAATTTTTAGACTCTTCGTTGATCACATAATCGTAGTCAGCCAACAAACGAACACTTGAATTCATACGATACAGGTAAGAGAATCCCAAAGTACGATAAGCGATATCAGCAGATCCAGTTTTAGCACCTACACCAATTTGATCACCTGAAAGTTTAGTATTAGGATCATACCAGTCATACTTCACTGCAAGAGTGTGTTTCGTATCAGCAATATCCTGGATCAAGTGAACATAACCACCTTGTACGTTACGAATATATGTATCAGTATAAGTAGTGGTTACTGCTTTATCAGGGCTTTGACCAGAAGCTGCAGTTCCAGGTTGTACACCTGAAATCCATTCAGCACGAAGAGTAGTTAAACCTGCACCGGAACTCAATGAAAACTGACCATCAAAACCTAAATATTTACGTTGAGAAAAAGTATTTGCAGCAGCATTTGTATTAGCAGCAAAAGCACCATTTTGCAAAGTATATTCAGATCCGGTATGCAAGATATAACCATAGTAACCAGATACACCTAAACCTACTTTCATTTTACCAAAGGCATTTGTATATCCAAAGTGACCAATGAAATCTTTCTTCGATTTAGTATCTGTAGTACCAATACCACCACCAGAGAACAAACCTGCATCTAATTTCAGCACATTCAAAGGAGAGGTTTTAGGGGCTTGGATAGTCAACATTCCTCCTAAATCTTTTTCGTTCGGGAACAATTGACCTATCACTCTACTACGCTCAGCTGATTCTAATCTTGAAGAAGAGTAAGAAACTTCATAACCGAAAGGACGGTCAAAAGAACCACCTCTTACCGAGAAATATCCAGTCCACGGGTCCAATACGCTTACATACATATCTTTAATTGCAACTCCTTTCTCTGTTGCATCAAGTTCAAATACAGCCTGACACCCGTTATTATCATAAGAAGCCTTCAGACGTCCACGACGAATCCCCAAGCGACCGTAATCTTTTCCTGCCTCAGCAGCATTAGCAGCAGAACCAACCTTTAAAGATCCTTCTGGGCCGGTTGAGTTGAAGTCTGCCTGAATATAACCACCTATTTTTAAGTTTTTGCTTACAGAATTTGCGTCTTCAAGCAAAGTAACACGTTGTTTCAACGACTCTACCGGGTCAACATTTTCCTCCTGCGCAAAGGCAACCAGAGATGAGAATAATAAAGAACAAAGAGCAATAGATTTGAATTTCATTTTTTTCTGTTTTAATGTTTGATGCTGCAAAATAACCACCTCAATGTTACACGCTTTTGGCAATTGTGTTACATTTTCATTTCAATATATCCAGAATGAGACAAATCGGTAAAATACTGTTTTACTTGTG
>JAUZOF010000492.1 GCA_030706585.1 Bacteroidota bacterium | reverse complement strand
CTTGAGGTGCTTTGCACGAGATAATCGTGCAAAGCGCCAATGTCATTATGAATAGATTTATTGCTTTTATCTTCATGTTAATCTCTGATTATTATTGTTCCGATTCTTCATCCTCATCCTTCTTGCGGACAAGTCTATCCTGCAATCCTGCGAAAATGACATACAATCCCGGAATGACCACCAGCCCGAAGATTGTACCAATCAACATTCCTCCCGCCGAAGCCATCCCGATAGAACGGTTACCCAAAGCACCCGCTCCGCTGGAAAAGCAGAGAGGAATCAATCAGGCAACAAAGGCAAACGAGGTCATCAGGATAGGGCGGAAGCGGGCTGTCGCTCCCAACTCTGCGGCTTCTAGAATGGAGTAACCCTCTTTTTGCCGTTGCAGGGCAAATTCCACAATCAGGATGGCATTTTTCCCCAATAATCCAATCAGCATAATCATTGCTACCTGGGCATAGATATTGTTTTCCAGTCCGGCCAGTTGCAGTGACAGATAGGAACCAAATATCCCCATCGGCAGGGAAAGAATAACCACCAGCGGTAGCAGGAAGCTTTCGTACTGCGCCGCAAGCAGCAGATAAACGAATATCAGACAGATGATAAATACGAATATAGCCTGGTTTCCGGCAAGGATTTGTTCCCGGGTCATCCCCGACCAACTGATGGTGTACCCCTTGGGTAAAACCTTTTGGGCAATCTTCTCTATTTCGCCAATCGCCTCGCTGCTGCTATAACCGGGAGCTGCATCTCCGGAAATTAATGCAGAGGTGTACATATTGTAACGGGTAAGCTGTTCCGGTCCATAGACCCGTTCCAGCGATGCAAATGCCGAATAGGGAACCATTTCTCCGTTATTATTTTTCACATAAAGCTTCAGAATATCATCAGGTGTTGCCCGATACTCCGGCAGGGCTTGCAGCATTACCCGGTACATCTGGCCGAAACGGATAAAGTTGGTCGTGTAATAACTGCCCACCAGCGTTTGCAGGTTACTCATTGCGGCATCTACCGAAATACCTTTCTGTGCGGCTTTCTCATAGTCTATGTGAATCATATACTGCGGAAAGGATACGTCAAAGTTGGTAAATGCGCTTCCGATAACCGGAGACTTTCTTAGCGAATCAATAAACATATTCGTGTTTGTCGCCGTTGTCTGGAGGTTTCCGATACCGGTTTTGTCCACCAATCGCAATTCGTATCCACTGGCGTTACCAAACCCCGGAACAGTTGGAGGTGGAAAGAACTCAATACTGGCATCGGTGATATTCTTTGTTTTTTCTTTCAACCGCCCGATTATATCATCTACTGATGCTTTTCGTTTATCCCAGGGTGAAAGGTTTATCATCGCCATCCCGTATGAAGAACCCGGAGCCTCACTGATGATGCTGTATCCGGCCAAAATACTGACCGACTCTACTTCCGGAATTTGTTTGGCAGCGATTTCAACAGCATCCATCACCTTGTCTGTCCGTTCGATGGTAGAACCCGGAGGTGTTACTACATTGACGTAAATCACCCCCTGGTCTTCAGTCGGAATAAAGCCTGTGGGCAAAATTGCACTTAACCCCCAGGTGCCCAGGAAGAAAAGTATCAGCGTACCGAAGATAATCATACGTCTGCCGGCAATCCGTCCGATTAATCGTCCGTACCAGCGTTCAGTCAGGGTGTAGTTGACGTTAAACAGACGGAAGAAACGGGAAAATCTATCCTTCTTCTTATGCAACGGTTCGTTGTGTTTCAACAGGATGGCACAAAGTGCGGGCGTAAGAGTCAATGCCACGATTCCCGAAATCACAATGGCAATGGCCAGCGTAATCGAGAATTGTCTGTAGAAAACCCCGACAGGACCCGAGAGGAAGGCAACAGGAACAAACACTGCCGTCATCACCAACGTAATCGCAATAATCGCATGACTAATCTCTTTCATGGATTGGATGGTGGCATTTTTCGCATTCAGCCCCTCTTCCTTCATTTTCACATGGACAGCCTCGACCACCACGATGGCATTATCCACCACGATACCGATGGCCAACACTAACGCAAACAAGGTGAGCAGATTGATGGAAAACCCGAATGCAAGCATAAACGCCAGTGCGCTAATCAAGGCAATGGGAACTGCAAGCGCGGCAATCAGTGTGGAACGGAAATCCTGTAAAAAGAGGAATACCACAATAAATACCAGGATAAAGGCCTCAAGCAACGTACGCATAACCGCGCTGATGGAAGCATCGAGAAAGCGGGAAACATCGTAGGCGTAATTGTACTCAATATTAGGAGGGAATGAAGTTGCTTTTAGCTCTTTCATTCGTTCTTTTACCGCTTTGATTACTTCCTGGGCATTGGAGCCCGGGCGTTGTTTCAGCATGATGGAAGCCGAGGGGCGTCCGTTGGTTTTGGAAATCATTCCATAATCGAAGGTGCCGAATTCGATTTCAGCCACATCCTTCAGTTTCAATATCCGACCATTCTTGTCAGCGCGCAGGACAATATTCTCATAATCTGACGGCTGGTTGAATTTCCCCGTATATCGGAGGATGTATTGCAGAGACTGGTAGATTTTACCCGAACCTTCGCCTGTTTTTCCCGGAGCCGCTTCTACGTTTTGCTTTTGCAAAGCTTGCACAACTTCATCCGATGAGATATTGTAGGCCAGCAGCCTTTCCGGTTTCAGCCAGACGCGCATAGAGTATTCGCGGGCTCCCATGATATTGGCATATCCCACACCGTCAATCCGTTTCAGCTCGTTCAACACGTTGATGTCGGCGAAGTTGTAGATAAACTCTTCGTTTTGTGTGGAATCCGTACTGTAAATATTGAGGTAGAGCAACATCGAGTTGACCTCTTTTTCCGTGACTACCCCGGCCTTGATAACTTCATCTGGCAATTCATCAAGTACTGTTGCCACACGATTCTGTACATTCACCGCAGCAATATCCGGGTCAACACCCACATTGAAAAAGACCTGAATAACCGTGGTTCCATCATTACTCGATACCGAGGAGAGGTAAGTCATACCCGGCACTCCGTTGATTGCCCGTTCCAGTGGTGTGGCTACCGCCTTGGCACAAACATCGGCACTTGCACCGGTGTACGTAGCCGTAACCACTACGGATGGCGGGGCAATATCGGGAAACTGGGTAATGGGCAAATTAAACAATGCCAGTACGCCCATCAGTGTCAGTATGATTGAGATGACAATCGACAGGACGGGACGTTTTATATATCTTTCAACCATATCTTTTCCTAATTAGAATTTCTTTACCGTTGGTTTGATCTTATCTCCGTCACGCAATATTTGTACTCCTTCCAGTACAATCCGGTCACCCGGATTCAGTCCCGATTGTACGATGTAGTCCAGGCCTTTACGATTGCCTAATACAATGCCCTGCATTTTCACCCGGTTATCTTTGCCGACAAGGAAGACGTAATTTTTATCCTGGATCTCCATTACCGCCTTTTGCGGAATCATCAGTACATTTTCCACATCGGTACTCAATTTGATTTTTCCCGAAGCCCCGTGCTTCAATAGT
>JAUZOF010000491.1 GCA_030706585.1 Bacteroidota bacterium | reverse complement strand
TACAGCCCCGAATACATCGCCCATACAGTAAAGGTAGCCTACAGTGTCAAAAAAGGCAACGGTGAAATTCGCCGCGTCAATATCAATGCTGCCCCGATGGAGATTGAAGGCTTTAAGGTGGTCAACGAGGCGGGCATTGGCACGTACCAGATTTTCCAGGAAACCTATCATCCCGAAGCGTACAAAATGTACCATATCGGTGGCAAGAAGTCGGATTACAATTACCGCCTCACTTCTCTCGACCGGGCGATGGAAGCCGGCATTGACGATGTAGGAATCGGCGCGCTGTTTGGTTTGTACGACTGGAAATATGAAGTTATGTCGCTGGTGCGACATACCAACCACCTCGAGGCCTGTTACAATGTAGGCCCGCATACCATCTCATTTCCCCGCATTAAAGATGCCAACAACCTGAAACTGGGCGATAAATATTTCGTTAGTGATGAGGATTTTGCCCGGTTAATTGCTATCTTGCGACTGGCCGTACCCTATACAGGAATGATTCTGACGGCTCGCGAACCGGTTGCATTACGCAATGAGCTCCTGCAATTCGGCGTTTCGCAAATAGACGGCGGAACCAAACTCGAGCTTGGCAGCTATGCCTCTGTCGAAGAGATACCGCAAGACCTGCGCCGGGAGCAGTTCCGCATCAACGACAGCCGCTCGCTGGGTGAAATTGTGAACGAGCTACTTGAGCAGAATATGTTGCCCTCGTTTTGCACCTCCTGTTATCGCATGGGTCGCACGGGAGAGCACTTTATGGAGTTCTCCGTTCCCGGATTTATCAAACGTTTCTGTACGCCCAACGCCATCCTGACGCTGGCAGAATACCTCACCGATTACGCCAAACCGGACATTGCAGAAAAGGGCTGGAAGGTGATTCGGAAAAATATGGAATCGCTGGAACCGAAGATGCAGGAGGAGTTGAAAGAAAGACTGGAGCGGATTAAACAGGGAGAACGGGATTTGTACTTCTAAGACCTCCCCCTACCCCCTCCAAAGGAGGGGGAGAAAGACGCAAGCGATGAAATAAGATTGAACTATTGAACTTTATAAATATACCCCACATCTCTTCCCCCTCCCCTTCGGAGAGGGACGGGCTGGGGTCCTTATTTCTATGAAAGGAAAAGACTTAAAACCGCATATCGGCATCTTTGGCCGACGGAATCTGGGCAAAAGCTCATTGATTAACCTGCTTTCGGGCCAGGATGTAGCCATCGTCTCGGAACAGGCGGGTACGACGACCGACCCGGTGAAGAAATCGGTGGAAATATTCGGTATCGGCCCGGCTATTCTGGTAGATACAGCCGGGATTGACGACCACGGTGATCTGGGCGCAAAACGGGTAGAACGCACCAAACAGGTACTGCCGACTCTTGATGCTGCATTGGTGGTGATGGCGCACAATTCATTTGACACAGAAGAGATTGAGCTCATCGAGCAACTCAACAACTTCAGTGTCCCATACGTGATTCTGCACCAGAAAAGCGATCTGGAAGAACTCCAAACCGAAACTTTAAAGAAAATCCGCGAAGTAACTGAAGCTCCAGTCATCGAAACCAACACCATCGACCTCGCCATGCGGAACAAAATCATAGAAGCGCTCAAACCGGTAATTCCGACTACTGCATTTGTCAAACCTCTACTGCTCGAAGGATTGATCAAGCCGAAAGATGTGGTGTTGTTGGTGACGCCTATTGACTTGGCCGCACCGGAAGGCCGCATGATTCTGCCTCAGGTGATGGCTCTGCGCGACGTGCTTGACCATGATGCAATCTGCGTAACGGTGAAAGAAACCGAACTGGAGGATTTTCTGAAAACCGGCATCCGCCCGGCATTGGTAATTACCGATAGTCAGGCTTTTGGTTTGGTATCCCAAATAGTACCAAAAGACATTCCGTTGACCGGATTCAGCATTGTCTTTGCCCGGTTTAAAGGTGATTTCGCCAACTTCATGAAAGGAACTGTCAAGCTATCGCACCTCAACGACGGAGATAAAATTCTCATCCTCGAATCCTGTACCCATCAGGTGACCTGCGATGACATCGGCCGGGTGAAACTTCCGCACTGGATTCGGGAATTTTCGAAGAAAAACGTAGAGTTTGATGTTGTCTCCGGCAATGCGCCACTTCCGCAAGACCTTAGTCAATACGCTCTGGTACTGCAATGCGGCGGTTGCATGGTCACCCGTAAACAAATTATCAACCGACTGAAGATGGCTACCGACAAGGGCGTTGCCGTGACCAACTACGGCATGGCCATTGCTTATCTACACGGTATTTTCGACCGGGTGACGGCTCCATTTGCCCATATCAACGAATAAACAAATAGCCTATTTTCACCACAGAGCTCCACAGAGCAAGACACGGAGAACCACAGAGAAATTAAAATCAACTCTGTGGTTCTCTGTAAAAAACCTCCGTGTCACTCTGTGATAAGGATTCTACCCTATAAAATGATTGAAACAATTCTCCAAAAAGGGACCTTCACCCGCGAGGACCTAATTGAACTCCTCAACGCGGAGGGCGAGGAGCGCCAGCTATTACTCCGGCGGGCCGCCGAAGTCAAAGAGGCGGAAGTGGGCAACGTGGTCTATCTGCGGGGGCTGATTGAGTTCTCCAACCGATGCGCAAAAAATTGCCTCTACTGCGGTATCCGATACGATAATAAATCGGTGCATCGCTATTCGGTTTCGGACGAGGAGATTCTGGAGGCGGCAAAGCATGCATACGAGCAGCGCTTCGGCTCCATCGTGTTGCAATCCGGCGAAATCGTCAGTCCGGCATTTACGAAGCGAATGGAACGACTTCTACAGGAGATTAAAAAGCTATCCGACGGGGAACTGGGCATTACCCTTTCTTGCGGCGAACAGAGTGAAGAGACTTATCGCCGGTGGTTTGAAGCCGGAGCGCACCGTTACCTGTTGCGCATCGAAAGTTCGACGCCGGAGTTATACGCAAAAATTCACCCGAATGATGAAAATCACAGTTATCAACACCGTGTTGATTGCCTGAAACTGCTGAAAACCATCGGCTATCAGGTGGGAACCGGTGTGATGGTGGGATTGCCTTTCCAGACGGTCGAACATCTGGCCAATGATTTGCTCTTCATGCAGAATCTGGATATTGACATGTGCGGTATGGGTCCGTACATCGAGCATCAGGAGACTCCGCTTTATGAGTACAAGGACTCGCTTTGGCCGTTACAGAAACGCTTTGACATGACGCAAAATATGGTCGCCATCCTCCGCATCATGATGAAGGACATCAATATCGCGGCGACCACGGCATTGCAGGCGATTGATAAGCTGGGGCGGGAAAAGGTGATTCGTACCGGTGCCAATATTATTATGCCCAATATCACCCCCGGTATTTACCGAAATGATTACAAGCTCTATGAAAATAAGCCCTGCACGGATGAAAATGCTGACGATTGCACCCGGTGCATCGAAGTGCGGGTGAAGCTGGCTGACAACGACGTGGGATTTGCCGAATGGGGCGACTCGAAACATTATAAGAAGAAAAAGAGACACTAAATAGAGATAAACGCG
>JAUZOF010000490.1 GCA_030706585.1 Bacteroidota bacterium | reverse complement strand
TACTATAATGTTTTTTCATTTAAGAAGTATGCAATTTATCTTACCTCGGATTGGCCGTTAGTCCCGCAGTAATAACATCCTGCGGCAACTGAATTGCACGCCGAGGATCATCCACTTTCAGCAAATCATCAGATATACCGTCACGATTGTGGGCAATTTCAATTCCATATCGTTTAATATCGAACCAACGAAGTCCTTCGTGCATAGTTTCTATTCTGCGCAAATGCAAAATACACTGAATCATGTTTTCCTGATCGCCGGCAGCAACTGTAAATCCGCGGGGATTGAGAACCTTCTTTATACCTCTTTGAGTATCGCTGGTTATTTGTAGCGGCATGTAAGGTAATGCATTGTAAAAATTCACAATATCGCTCTTAGATTTAGCTGTGATAGTTTTACAATGAGTAGATAACCAGGTATTTATATCGGCAACAGCCTTTATATAATCAGGACTCGACTGCAAGACATACGCTTCTGCACGGCAAAGTAATGTTTCGTCTGTAGTAAACGGAGTGGTTACAGAGTGCAAATATCCAATACCGGCGACTTTATCCGTATATTCAAAATAGCCGTTCATTTTGGACATACTCATTTTTTGATCACTCCCCCAAATAGACGTGGCCGGGAACAAATTGGCATAAGCGCCCCAAATACCGGGAGCTCTAACCGATTCTGTTGTAAAAACAGCCTTGGCATTGCCATATCGTTTACCTATACTGTAAGGGCCATATACATAGGGCCAGGAAGAAATAGCGGTTTGAATTAACAAATTAGCCGGTTCGGTGGCTGAAATATAGGCATTGGTTCTCAGATCCCAGTCACTTGCCAGAGCTGACATGGCTGTCCAGTTTCTAAGTATCTTTTGCGGATTATCACCGAGCACAACGTTTGCATACTGAATGACCTTGTCGAATTTAAGATAGAAAAGGTTGAAGCGGGCTGCAAATGCATAAGCAGCTTTCTTGTTAAAGTGATATTTGGGCACCGAATAGAGTTCATCGTTGATCAACGGTAAGCCGGCCTCAATATCGTCACTGATTTTTTTATACAAGTCGGCCATTGTTCCCCGCTGGTAATCTACCATCACTTTTGTTTCCGGTTTTTCCGAGTATGGGAGTCCGAGGTCGCTACCGGCAGTCGTCGGATTATAGGGCAAACAGAATACATTCGCCAGCGTAAAGTGAGCATACGCCCGGCAAATCAGGGCTTCCCCTTTTTGCGCGTTCAGACTCTCGGGATTGCCCAAATCGGCAATGTACTTTAATGCCTGATTTTCTGCGGCAATAGCTGCGTTATTGGAGTCACATACTGATTTCGGAGAATCGTTACCTGTAGTTATTATATCCTCCCATAGATAGGAATATTCCTGTTCCGGATTGTATGTCGTATACAAAACCCCGGTATCTTTTGTATTGTCCGATGACATTTCAGTCATCAAAATAAAAGAGTTATCCGCATATGCCGATGTAAGCAGTGAGGTGATTTTTGCAGCGGAATTCACCTCAGCCCGGTTGTCGGGCATTGTATCGAGAAAATCATTACAAGATACAAGCAAAAGAGCGACGCAAACCGACGTAATTATATTATTTATTTTTTTCATAACCTTCATGTTTTTAGATTCCCAATTTGAGTGTTAGAGTAAACTGTTTTGGAACAGGAGCAGCCACACCACCGGTATTGAAAAACTCAGGATCCTGACCATTCAGTTTTTTATCAGCATATATAAGGAATAGATTTGTAGCTTGTAATTTCAAAGACAAATCGCTGATTCTAAAAGCCTGAATGATTGATTTTGGGATGTCATAGCTGACTGAAATTTCTTTCATCCGCACAAAATCGCCTTTAGCAATACGGGCAGTCGAATAGTTATATGCGTTGTAAGCATACTTCAGGTAACTGTCCTGTTGGTTTTGTCTCACGTCGGCAATAACGGGAATGTTTGTCGTTTTCTCATCACCGGGCACAGTCCATCTGTTTTTGAATTCTTTCGGCATCGAATTCAGATCGGAATATTTATTACTGAATACCGGATCCAGACGGATTACATTACCGAATGAATAGGTTACAAAAACATTGAGTTTAATATTGTTGTACGAGAATATATTCCCCAGACTACCAGTGATGGTCGGATCGGTAGGTCCTTCGTAAATTAAGTGGCTTTTTTGGTTTCTGTCCTGAAAATTAAAATCACTAACCGTCAAATTGCCGGACTCATTTATAAAGGTTGGTAATCCATTCTCATTTAATCCTCTGAAATCTATAGAAAAAAGAGAACGAACCGGATAGCCTGTCATTGTAAACCCTGTTCCTGATATCAAATCAATGACTCTGGAATTTGCCTCCAGATTGGTCACTTCCGTATTACTCTTGGAGAAAATAACATCAGTGTTCCATTTAAAGTTTTTGGTAGCAATATTCTTGGTAGATAGCGTAAATTCAATACCATGTGACTTCATGGAAGCAACATTAGCAAATTTGGTAATTTGTCCACCGACTCCCATTGTACTTATCTGGCCGATAAGATCATAATTATTCCTTTTATACCAGTCGGCTGATAAATTAATCCGGTTATTCAGAAATCCGAGATCAAGTCCAAGATTCAGCTCATGCTTCTTTTCGTAGGTCAGTTCGCTGTTTTCCAAATCTGAAATTCTCAAACCTGATTCTTTTACATTGGTAAATGGTCTCCAGGCGTTATAACTTTCAATCAGAACTTTAGAATTCGTAACATCAGCAGGGCCACGGTCAGCCGTTAACGAATAAGACGCTTTGAATGTTAAGTTTGAAATCGTTGGTTTTAACTTCTTGAAGAAAGCTTCTTCATGCGCATTCCAGGCACCCGAAACGTTCCAGGTAGGAAGCCATCTGGCTGATCGACTTTTCCCCAGTTTATTAGACCCTTCGTAGCGCAACGTCCCATTTAGAGTGTATTTCCCTTTGTACGAATAGGTTCCTGTTCCAAAGAATGCCAATTGGCGCCCTCTTGTTACATCAACAGAATAGTATTGAGCATTTTCTTCACTTCCTTGCTTGAAATATTTGTAATCATAAGCAGGCAGCATACCCATATCGTATTGCATACCAACACCATTGAACCATGTTTTTTGCCTGTCAACGGCATTGAGTTCAGCTCCTCCGAAAAGGTTAACAATATGATTTTCAGAAAATACATCATTGTAACTTAATGTACCTCTAAAATCATAGCTATTCATGGAGTATTTAGTTTCTTTGAAGAATCCGCCTACGGGAAGAACTGATACCGGCAAAGAGTTGGCATTGTCAGGATCGGTGTACAACCAGGGGTTTGCATCCCTCATCGTGGCATCATCCATTGCTCTGTATGCCCATGCCTGATTTGAAGAATCTTTTATGTTGTGTGATTGAACGCTGGAAGAATATTTGTAGGCTCCAAGTAATGAAGCTTCCAGTTTTTTCATCAGTTTAACCTTTAATTCTCCCTGAAACTTCAGATCAGCAACATTTATGTCGATGTAATTATTCTCCAACTCGTGCAGAATATTGAAGGGAGCGTAATTTCTGACGTAGAAGGCGTTGGGGTCTAAGG
>JAUZOF010000049.1 GCA_030706585.1 Bacteroidota bacterium | reverse complement strand
TGTTGTGTCCAATCTGAGTTCTCGCTATCTGGATAATGGTTCATTCGTCCGGTTAAAATCCGCTTCGTTGTCGTACAATCTTCCGAAGTCAATTACCCGCAAAGCAGGAATCAGTAACGTAAAAGTTTACGTTTCAGGAACAAACCTGATTACGCTTACAAAATACAGAGGATTAGATCCGGAAGTAAGTTCACAAAGTAGTAATCAGAATACTGCCGGTTATGACTGGGCAACGGCACCGCAACCCCGAACCATAACTACCGGAATTAATGTTACATTCTAATTTTCAAAAAAATACAGATATGAAAAAAACAAGATATTTCATAGGAATCTCTCTATTAGCGCTTACTCTTGTATTGAATTCATGTGGAAGCTTTTTCGATGAAAAATCGAATGGCAATATTTCTGCTGAAACTGCCATTACAGATGCCGGAACGGCCAGAGCAGCAATAATCGGCGCTTACGACGAGGTGCAGAATTACTATTCGTCTTATACAACTTTAGGTACAATCACGGCAGACAATGTTGTGTTTAACGGATCATTATCCCAGTATTTACAGTTAGATCAGATTTCTATTCCAGTCGATAACGTTGTAACTGTTGCGGCTTATCAGGGAATATATCAGGCTATTAACTCGGCAAATACAATTATTTCATTGGTGCCGTCTGTTTCCGATCCGGCACTGACAACCACTGAAAAAAACAAAATTCTTGGTGAGGCCTATTTCATTCGTGCTCTTGGATATTTTGACCTGGGCCGTGGTTGGGGTGGCGTGCAGCTTCGTTTGACACCAACGAAAGATATCGCTTCTCTGAAAGGTGTTAAAAGAAGTACGCTGGATCAAACTTACGATCAGGTATTGTCTGATTTGATCAAAGCCGAACAGTTATTACCCGACGTGACAGCGTCCGACAGCAACCTGCGAAATCGCGCACAAAAGGCTTCCGTCCGGGCATTGCGAGCTCGCCTTCACCTTTACAGACAACAATGGAGTGATGCCGAGAACTATGCCAGTCAGGTGATAGCCGAAACGACAAAATACAATTTGGTTACTCCTTATAAAGCGTTCTTTACCGCGCCCTATCTTACCTCTGAATCTGTTCTGGAACTGACATTTTCAACGAATGACAAAAATAGTTTCTGGAATCTTTGGTATTTGAGTAATCTGGGTGGGCAATACACGCTAAAGCCATCCGACTCATTTGTGACCAAAGTGAAAGATCCAACGATAGGGGGCTCTCGAAGCACTCTGGTTGCCGGCACAAGCCCTAATGTCTATGGAGTATTGTATAACTCAACTGCCGGAGCCGATCCGTTTTATTTAATTCGGATAGCGGAGCTTTACCTTATAAGGGCTGAAGCCAGAGCACAACAAAATAATCTTACAGGAGCATTGTCAGATCTTAATGTTGTACGGAATCGCGCCGGTTTGGTAAATTCAACGGCCACAACTCAGGTTGATATTTTGACGGCAATTGAAAATGAGAATAATATTGAGTTTGCATTTGAAGCTCACCGTTGGTTTGATCTTGTGAGAACAAAAAGAGTGGGTGCTGTTCTAGGAGTTACCAATACAAATTTGTGGCTCTTCCCGATTCCGGGGTCTGATATTCTTTCCGACCCTGATGTAACTCAAAATCCTGGCTATTAATTCATAATATGTCGTAAAAATGAAAACAATAAAACATATACTTGTCGCATTTGTGCTGCTGTTGGCCGCACAAATAACAAATGCACAGTCGGATTACTATTTTCCGAAGAGTGGTAGTTTCGATTCTTCAATTCCTTCCCCCGAACAGTTTTTAGGTTATCCTATCGGTTCACATTATACCCGTCACGATCAGATTGTGGCTTATCTTAATGAATTGGCAAAAAAGTCGAATAAAATTCATGTGGAAGTAATAGGGAAAACGTATGAATTGCGGCCTCAAGTAGTTGCCACTATTACTTCGGCAGACAACTACCGACGCATAGATGATATTCAAAAGATTCACGCAACACTGGTTGATCCTTCAAAACCTGTAATAGGCAAAAACGAGCCAGTAATTGTTGATTTAAGTTACAGTGTTCATGGCAATGAGACCTCAAGCGCGGAAACCAGTTTGTTGACGGCCTATTACCTGGTAGCGAACCAGAGCGAAGAAACCGCTAAATTTCTCAAAGAGGCTGTTATTCTGATCGATCCTTCTGAAAATCCGGATGGACGCGACAGAGCTGCCAATTGGTACAATTCGTATAAATCATATCCTCCCGTTGCCGATGGTTTGGATAAAGAACATCAGGAACAATGGCCCGGTGGACGAGGGAATCATTATCTCAATAATCTTAATCGTGATTGGTTGAACCTGAGTCAAATAGAAAGTGTCAACAGAGTGGAGTTTTTTCATAAATGGTATCCGAATATCCAAATTGATTTTCACGAACAGGGATCCAATGCAACATACTATTTTGAACCGTCGCCCAAACGCCATCAGAACCCACACATTCCTCAATTTTTGTACGATTTCAATGTGGTGCTTGCGAAATATGAAGCAAAAGCCTTGGATGCTATTGGTTCTCTTTATTTTACAAAAGAAAATTATGACAACTTATCGCCTATTTATGGTTCCACCTATCCTAAGTTTTATGGAAGCGTAGGGGCAACTTTTGAAGAAGCCAGCTCGGGTGGAATTTTGCGCGAAACAACTAACGGCCTTCTCACATTTTCTTTCACCATCAGAAATCATTTGGCTACCAGTTTGGCTACTATCTGTGGTGCTGTAGCCGAAAAAGAAGGCTTGTTCAAAGTCCAGAAAGAATTTTTCAAAAATGCTTTGGAACAAGGACGGCAAAGTAATACAAAAGCCTATGTATTCGGCGATAGTAGAGATGAAAACTTAACGCAGAAGTTTCTTGGCATTCTACTCAGACACCGCGTGAAGGTATATGAATTGAATGATAACTTTTCGCAGAACGGAAAAACATTCCAAAAAAAGAAGGCTTATGTCGTTCCTTCCGAGCAGCCTAATTATCAGATTGTGAATGCCGTTTTTGAAGAAAATATATTGCAGGACAGTCTTTTTATGGACAATACCGCCTGGAGCCTGATTCAAGCATATGGATTGCAATATGCAAAAGTGAATAGCACGGTTACAAAAGGAGGCCTTGTTACATCGGTTCGTCTGCCACAGGGAGAAATAAAGGGTGGAGCGTCAAACTACGCTTATTTGTTAAGCTGGACAGATTATAATGCAAGCAAAGCGTTGTATTATCTTCTGGATAAAAAGGTGCTTGTCAAAACAGCATTCAAGCCTTTTACAGTTGCAACTCCCGACGGCAACAAAACGTATAGTTACGGCTCTCTTGTTATTCCGGTGGCCGGACAAACAATTTCCTCCGATTCGTTGTATAGAACCCTCAAAATAGCTGCCGATAGTGCTCGTGTTTCGTTTACCTCCGTGTCAACCGGATTCAATATCGATGGTATCGATTTGGGAAGCAGCAATATAAAGACAGTGAGTAAGCCAGAGGTGGCAGTCGCTTTTGGTCAGGGTATTAATTCTGAAGAAGCTGGTCAAGTGTGGTTTCTATTAAATAAGCAACTATCGCTTCCGGTCGTGAAAATCGATGTCAACAGTTTCCAACGGGCATTGCTGAACAAATACAACACCATTGTACTTCCCGGAGGAAATTATGCAGCATGGGATAAATCTTTAGTTGATAAATTGAAAAATTGGGTAAATGCAGGAGGGACTCTCGTCACATTCCAAAGCGCAACAGCATGGGCGATTAATCAGGGGCTTATCAATGAAAAGTTAGCAGAATCAAGTTTCTCTGGCAGAAGAGGAGCCACTGTTTCTCCAGCTGAAGTTAAAACGGAGGCAACCAAAGGAAAAGTGCAGGAGACAAATGGACAACGAACATTTGGTATTAATCAGCAAGAAGAGACTGGCAAACGTCTGGATTATGTTACCCAACAGGATGTTGAAGGAGCAAGCCGCATAAACGGAGCCATTTTTGAAGCTGATATAGACATTACGCATCCGATCGGATTCGGCCTGTCTGACAGAAAACTCTATATCAATAAGAATGATAATACGGTTCTTGTTCCAAGTGCCAATCGGTATGCCACTGTAGCTCAGTATACTTCGCATCCATTTGTGAATGGTTATGCACCCAAAGAGAGTATATCAAAAGTTAAAAATTCGGCCGCAATCATAGTTCGGGGAAGCGGAGCCGGCTCTATCGTTCTTTTTGCCGACGATCCGACCTATCGCAACTATTGGCCGGGGACAAACAGACTATTTATTAATGCTTTGTTTTTTGCCAATTTATCGGAACATGGCTTTTACGGCGCAGCCGAATAAAAGAAAAATCATTAGCTGATTGATACGTATAACATATGACAGTGGGAGCGCTTCCTGCTGTCATGTTGTTGATATACAAACGAAAAATGACATCAGGTTACGACACAAACAAACTTAAAAAAGAGATCATTCGCAAGAGTCAAACATTGGGCGCTGATATCGTTGGAATAGCTTCGGTAGAAAGATGGAGTGAATATAAGGAAACTGCTCCTGACTATTTTCCGCAAACGATTTTTCCCTTCACCCGATCGGTAATTGTTATCGGAACGCCTGTTTTTCTTCCAATGCTCGAAAGTACACCGTCTATAGTCTATTCGGAACTGTACAACACTTCCAACCGCGTTTTGGACGAAATTGCCTACAAGCTGGCGGCATACATCAACAGAAAAGGTTACAGGGCTGTTTTCTTTCCGCGCGACGGCTATGGAGATATTTCCGTGTTGGTTGACAAGCCTGAGGCTGCATTTTCTCATGTGCTTGCAGGTAAATATGCAGGATTGGGAACGATTGGGTATAATCACACATTGTTAACCAAACAATATGGACCAAGAGTCAGGTTGGTATCCGTTTTTACAGATGCCGAACTGCCTTCAGATCCGCTTATAGATAAGGAGTTGTGTGTCAAGTGTGAATTGTGCAAACATTGTTGTCCTACCGGGGCTTTTACAACTCGAAAAGAGCTGGTAGCTCTTATGGACAAGAAAAAATGTGCCGATTATCATCATCAATTGAAAAAGGAATTACACTATCCTTGCGGGGTATGTATCAAAGTATGTCCTGTTGGTAAAGATCGTAAACTTTATGGGATGACCAAAAAAAAATACCTGAATGAGTTGAAAGTTCTGTCCGAAAATAAAAATGCAGAAGATTACAGGAGCTGGGTTCACTTACGCAGTTTCGGTTCAAAATAAATATTCAATTTAATTCTTTATTAGAAGATTATGAAAAAGAATTTTGCAACACAACTTATTCATGCAGGCGAAAAGATTCCTGAGTCTATTTCCAGGGGAAAATCGGTGCCTATTGCCATGAGTTCTGTGTTTGTATTCGACGACGTTGAAAGCCTGGATCAGGTATATGAGCAACAGGCTCATGGTTATATCTACACCCGTAACGGTAATCCTGTTCACGATGCTTTGAAAGAAATAATGACTACCATTGAAGAAGGAGAAGCAGCAGAGGTCTATTCTTCTGGTATGGGAGCCATATCAGTCAGTGTTTTATCCCAGTTGAATGCGGGAGACCACATAATTGCAGCCAATGTGTTGTATGGAGGAAGTTTTCAATTGATTAAGAATGAATTGCAGCGATTTAATATTGAAGTCACCTTTGTTGATCCTATAAATGAAGATATAGCTCCCTATTTTAGGGAAAACACCCGGGTAGTTTATATCGAAACGATCTCCAATCCAGTAATGGAAGTGGTAAACTTACCCAAAATTGCGGAGATTACACACCGACATAATGCCAAACTTATTGTCGATAATACTTTTGCTACTCCTATCATTTGCCAGCCTTTGAAATTGGGTGCCGACATAGTGGTGTATAGTGCGACTAAATATTTGTCGGGCCATAGTGATGTGACGGCTGGGGTAGTGGTAACCGATAAAGTTACGATTAAAGATATCTATAATACCGGGTTACTCTTTGGACCAACTATGAGTCCCTTCGATGCCTGGCTGATTATCCGCAGTCTTCGTACCTTGGAGCTACGAATAAAAAAACATTCGGAGAATGCACTGGTATTAGCTCAATTCCTTGAGAATCATCAGAAAGTAAAAGCGGTCAATTATCCGGGTCTGAAATCTTCATCCACTCATCGAACCGGACTGAAGGTCTTACAAAACGGTTTGTTCGGTGGAATGTTGAGTATTGACTTGTATGATGGAGAGAAAGGAGCATATGACTTAATCCGGAATCTTGAAACTATTAAGCTGGTTCCAAGCTTGGCTGGAGTATCGACTTCTACTTCCTATCCTGCAAAAACGTCTCATCGCTCGCTAAGTGATGAAGAATTGGAGCGGGCAGGTATCTCTAAAGGATTGATTCGCATCTCAACCGGTCTGGAACATATTGATGATATTCTTTCAGAGTTCGATAAGGCACTCCGATGATAACATTATAATATACAATTATCGAAAATGAATAATTTATTTAGAAAAAAAACAATATCGGTACTTACTGCTGAAGCTTCCGAGACCGGGATAAATGCTCTCAAGAGAAAACTCGGTCCGTGGGGTTTGATTGCTATCGGTATTGGAGTAATTATTGGGGCGGGTTTGTTCTCTCTTACCGGAATTGCCGCAGCAAACAATGCAGGATCAGCTATTATTCTGTCGTTTGTGGTAGCGGCTGTTTGTTGCAGTTTCAATGCCTTGTGTTATGCTGAATTCGCTTCGCTGGTGCCGGTAGCAGGTAGTGCTTATACCTATTCGTATACAAGCATCGGGGAGTTTTTTGCATGGATTATCGGTTGGGATTTGATTTTGGAATATTCGGTGGGAGCGGCGACAGTAGCCATTAGCTGGTCGCAATACCTGATCAAATTTCTCGGATTTTACGGCATTCATATTCCAACCCAACTGGCGCTCTCTCCTTTTGAAACTATTACTCTGGCAGATGGAACAATTGCTCACGGTTTCATTAACCTGCCGGCAATTCTGGTCGTGTTGGCGATTACACTGATCATTATCCGTGGAGTAGGATTGTCCTCCATCGTGACTTCCATTATTGTTATACTTAAGGTCGGAATCGTATTGACATTTATAGCTGTTGGCTGGCATTATATCAATCCGGTAAATTACCATCCGTTTATTCCGGCCAATACGGGAACTTTCGGAGAGTATGGCATTAGCGGCATATTCCGTGGAGCAGGGGTTATCTTCTTTGTTTTCATAGGATTTGACATAGTGGCTACAATGGCTCAGGAGACAAAAAATCCTAAAAAGAATATGCCAATCGGTATCATTGGTTCTTTAATTATTTGTACCGTTTTATTCGTGGCATTTGCTTATGTAATGACCGGAATGGCGAACTATCAAGAATTCAAAGACAGTGCGGCACCGGTAGCTATTGCTATTGCCAAAACTCCTTTTGCTTGGTTGTCACAACTGATTATTTTTGCTATCCTGATAGGCTATATTTCGGTGATACTGGTTGATTTGATGGGACAGTCGAGGGTGTTTTTCTCCATGAGTCGCGACGGTCTTTTGCCCAAATTGTTTGCTGATATTCATGCAAAATATGGAACACCCTTCAAATCGAATATTTTGCTGTGCATTTTTATATGCATGTTTGCCGGTTTCGCTCCTATTCACATTGTAGGTGAAATGACCAGTATCGGTACACTGCTGGCATTCATTCTTGTAAGTATTGGTGTTTTGATTTTGCGCAAAACGCAACCGGAAGTACATCGTCCTTTTAAAACGCCGTTTGTGCCTATACTGCCGATAATAAGCATTATAATCAGTGTTGTTCTCATGGTGTCGTTGCCTTTTGATACCTGGCTACGTCTTATTGTATGGTTACTTATAGGGTTTGCTATTTATTTTGGATTCGGACGAAAGAGGAGTAAATTAAATAAATCGTAGATATTTTTTTTAGAAAATCAATGTATCCATAGTAGATGTTTCGTAAGAACTATTTCAGCCGAAATTTTACAATCGAAATTACTTCTGTGATTATAAAAGGTGAAAATGTCATGGCTATAGAAAAACAATTTATTGCTCACCCCGAAATAAACCCAATCGGACTTCGGGGAATTTATCTGACCATCGAAAATGTCAGAAATCGCGAAAGTGATAGTAATTTTTGTTCTTATCAACAACAAATAATCGATAATGCGTATCAATATGCCCATCGTTTGGGAGATATTAAGGAAGATCCTATTCTGCAAGGATTCAGACAACTTCACGAGAGAGTGGGGGCTCCCAATCGGAAGAACCTTTCGGCCAGCGAAAATCTGTATAAAGTTCTTGAAAAAAGAGGAACTATTCCCCATGTTAATCTGATAGTGGATATTTATAACAGCATATCGCTAAAATATAAACTGGCTCTTGGCGCTCATGACTGGGATCGGATTGATGGCAATGTGCATCTCCGGATTACCAACGGAACGGAAAAATTCATTCCTCTTGGCGAATCGGATGCAAAACCGATCAAGCCGGGTGAATATTCGTATATTGATGATAGTAATGAAGTTATTTGCTATCTTGATGTGCGTCAGATTGACAAGACTAAGGTAACTCTCGATACTCACAATGTATTCTTTGTGGTTCAGGGCAATGCCAATACTCCCATTCCTTATATTGAAGATGCCGTTTTCGAGCTGATAGATCAGGTTCAGAAATACTGCGGAGGTGAAGCCTATATGCTGAGTCAGATAGGTTGATTGAATAAGTATAGAAGCGATAGGTCTTAAGCCTGTCGCTTCTTTTTTTTAGTCAGATATTAGTCTGTTCCCATAAAAAAACAGTCTTCGGTATCCCTACCAAAGACTGCAAAGTGTTCAAATTATCTATCTATTCAAATCCCTATTATGAAATTATGATGTCACAAATAAAGCTTTTTTTTAGTTGTCTTTTCAATATCCAAAATCCTTTCAGAATTAGCCCAGATCATTGCCTTTTTCTGTAAAGACAGAAAGAAAGGCAATGACAGACTGGAACTAATCCACCAACAAACACTAATCAAATATGGCTCTCTAATTATTATCAAAATCGGGTTATACTATTTCCTGATTCAATTTTCCGGCTATTTATTATTGCTGTTCCCAGATCGATAAACGCTGAAAATAAGTTCAATAATTATGTAACAAATGTAATATCATTTTTTTTCATCATAAATCCCATATATATGGTATTTCGTTACCATACAAAAGGTATAAAATGCTGGTTATACGTAACAAAAGTCAATCTAAGCGCCAAGTTCCGGAGTTGGTCAACAAACTCAATCGGGACCATAGTATCAAGGTTATAATCGACTAATAAGCTCATTGTTATATATAAATACGGATTCACGCGAATTGTAAGCTTTCAGATGGAGGAATGAATATCCCATACTTATGGTATGAAAATGACGTATTTATGGGATTTTTTCATCTTTCTTTTTATCGGACATTTGTATCACTAACAAATACATCAAAATAGAATTGTCATGGGAAAAGTAGTAGAGAAACTGACAGACCTTATTGGAAACACTCCGTTACTGGAATTAACACGAGTAGAAAAGAATTATGCTCTTCAGGCAAAGGTTATTGCTAAGCTCGAATACTTCAATCCAGCCCGAAGTGTGAAAGATCGTATTGGTCTGGCATTGATTGAAACCGCAGAAACGGAAGGTTTAATTGACAAAAACACAGTGCTTATTGAGCCTACCAGCGGAAATACCGGTATTGCTCTGGCATTTGTAGCGGCCTCAAAGGGGTATAAGCTTATACTTACGATGCCAGAAACGATGAGCATCGAACGACGCAACATTCTCAAAGCATTGGGCGCAGAGCTTGTCCTGACTCCCGGTTTCGAAGGGATGGGTGGCGCTATCCGCAAGGCGGAAGAACTCAAGAAAGAGTACAAAAATGCCTTTATTCCACAACAATTCAAGAATCCGGCCAATCCTGAAATTCATCGAAAAACCACAGCAGAAGAGATTTGGCGTGATACCGATGGTCAGGTAGATATTGTTGTCGCTGGTATAGGAACCGGTGGTACCATCACAGGTGTGGGCGAGGTTCTGAAAAAGAAAAATCCGAAGATTAAGGTAGTGGCAGTTGAGCCATTCGATTCGCCTGTCCTTTCAGGTGGTCAGCCGGGGCCACATAAAATTCAGGGCATTGGGGCCGGTTTTGTCCCCGATACACTTAATTCGAATATTTACGATGAAATTTTTAAAGTGAAAAGTGATGATGCTTTTGCTGTAGGTCGCGAGTTGGCTCGTACCGAAGGATTGCTGGTTGGTATTTCGTCGGGAGCAGCTGCTTATGCAGCTATTCAGATTGCCAAACGCCCTGAGAATGAGGGTAAAAATATTGTGGTTATTCTGCCGGATACAGGAGAGCGTTATCTTTCTACTCTTTTGTATCAGTTTGATAAAGAGTAAACTAAACAAAAGGACACAACTAACAAACACAACTATGAGCAAGATTATTGTAAACGGTCAGGAACAAACTATTGATACAACATCCATCCAGTTACTCGATTTAATAAAGTTGAACGATGTGCAGCAACCTGATATGGTATCGATTCAGCTTAATGGCGAATTCGTTCTTCGTGATCGATATGAAACAACCACAATTAACGATGGCGACGAGCTCGATTTTCTCTATTTTATGGGAGGCGGACAACGCTGATTGACAATTTATTCATTGACGATTTACGAATTGAATCCGTCGTATAGCCGGGATTTGAAATCGTAAAGTCTGAAATTGTACATGTAACTATGGATTATACAGAAGAACAAATTCAACGATATAGCCGTCATTTTCTGTTGCAGGATGTCGGTGTGGAGGGACAGGAAAAGATCAGCAACGGTAAGGTGCTGATTGTGGGAGCCGGTGGGCTAGGAGCGCCGGCAGCTCTCTATCTGGCCGCTGCCGGGGTAGGTACTATCGGTATTATTGACGGTGATGTGGTGGACTATTCCAACCTGCAACGTCAGGTGATTCACTTCACGGCCGATGTCAACAAGCCGAAAGTAATTTCGTCCAAAGAGAAGATTAACCAGCTCAATCCCGATGTCAATGTGGTGACGTATCAGGAGCTGCTGACCTCTTACAACGCTTTAGATATTATAAAAGAATATGATTTTATCATCGACGGAACCGACAATTTCCCGGTGAAGTTTCTGATCAACGATGCTTGTGTGCTGGCCGGTAAGCCTTTCTCGCATGGCGGAATTCTCCGCTTCGACGGGCAAACCATGACCTATGTGCCCGGCTCAGCATGTTATAGATGTGTGTTTGTTAGTCCCCCGCCTCCCAACGCAGTGCCTACCTGTTCGCAGGCAGGCGTGTTGGGGGCTATAGCGGGAATGCTGGGCACCATACAGGCAGCCGAGGCATTGAAATATCTTACCGGAGTAGGAGAGCTGCTTACCAACCGTCTGTTGATTTTCGATGCCAAGAAGATGACTTTCCGCACGGTCAATGTGAAACATAATCCCAATTGCCCAGTAGATGGCGATCATCCTACCGTAACTCAACTGGTTGATTACGAACAGGCCGCCTGCGAACTGAAGAAGCATTGAAATGATTTCAACTTTCAAAATTCCAAGATTTCAACAGACAGTATTGGCAAATTAGCATATTGACACATTTTCAAATTAAAATTCATGGCAACATCTGATATTCAACTCGATCCGAAAGTTAAAAAGCTTTCTATCATAGGCTTCAGTGGCGATTTTGACAAACTGACCGCCGTCTTCACTCTTGCTACCGGCGCGGCTGCCGTGGGCTATGAAGTCAACCTCTTTTTTACCTTCTGGGGTTTGGATGCTATCAAAATCAAACAGGGACGAAGCCCTATCGGCAAAGGATTTTTGCCTAAAGTATTCGGTCTTTTCATGGGAGGTTTGAAAGTAGCTCCTGTCAGCCGTTTGAACTTTGCAGGAATTAGTCCGAAAATATTCCGCCACCTGATGCGAAAGAATAACGTGGCTACACTCGAAGAATTAGTGGAAGCTGCTAAAGTTCTGGGCATCAATTTTTATGCCTGCGAAATGGCTATGCACGTACTCGGCTTGTCGAAAGAAGATTTTATTCCTGAAGTGAAAGATGTGCTCGGTGTGGCAACTTTTCTAAAGCTAGCTGATGGCGGACAAACACTGTTTATTTAGAAAGTGAGAAGGCGAAGGGGATGTGATGGTAACGTACGATTCAATCCTTTGCCAATTAATCGATTAATTCTCAAATTATGGCAACTTACAGATTAGATATTACAAAAGAGCATTGCCCGATGACATTCGTAAAAACGAAAATTGAATTGTCAAAACTCAAAACGGGCGACACACTGGAGGTGTTGTTGACCGAGGGCGAACCATTGGAGAACGTTCCGCGCAGTGCGACGGAACAAGGTTTCAAAGTGCTATCGGTGACAGAAACCGAAGTAAAAGGCATTCACAGAGTAATAATTGAAAAATGATTTCAATACCACAATATATTGTAAAGGCGATTATCGAACAGGCTCATAATGAGCTTCCGAATGAAGCCTGTGGGTTGTTGGTGGGTAGAGAGGAAAATGTGGAAAAACGCTTTGCTCTGAGTAATATAGATCACAGTCCCGAACACTTCTCATTCGATCCCACCGAGCAGTTCAATGTATTGCGCAATGCCCGTAAAGAAGGATTGCAGATCATTGCCAATTATCATAGTCATCCTTCCACACCGGCTCGGCCTTCACAGGAAGATATTCGTTTGGCTTATGATCCGAATATTTTGTACCTGATACTTTCTCTAAGCGAAGAATGGCCTGTTTTGAAAGCATTTCGGATTCAAAACGGAGAGTCAGCAGAGGTGGAAATAAATGTAACACTTTAATATTGAACATATGCAGCCTCCTGTTGTTAAAGTTCTTCAGAAGAATATTTCGGAATTGTTGAAAAACAATGTAGTAGAATATCGTTACATCCCGCAACACGATAAGCCTTTGCCTTCGCTGACCAAATTGCAGGAAATTGTAGAGTTGTTGCGATCAATTGTCTTCCCCGGATACTACGGCGACTTTATAGCGAATTCCAACACCCTCGAATATCACTTGGGGGTAACGCAAGAGCGGCTTTATTCCTTGCTGAAAGAACAAATTCTTTACGGACTTTGCTTTAGTGCTTCCGATGAACTTTGTAACGATGCCCGACTGGTGGCACAAGAAAAGACCTTGCTTTTCCTTCAGCAGATTCCTGAATTGAAAAGGTTGATATCCACAGACGTGAAAGCTATGTATGATGGAGATCCGGCAGCCAAGAGTTATGGCGAGGTAATTTTCTGTTATCCCGCTATTCGGGCTATTTTCAATCATAGGGTAGCTCATGCATTGCTTCGGTTGAATATTCCCGTTTTGCCACGCATTATCTCCGAATTGGCTCATTCAGAAACCGGTATCGATATTCATCCTGGTGCTCAAATTGGAGAGTATTTCAGTATAGATCACGGGACAGGGGTTGTGATTGGCGAAACTACTATTATAGGTAATCATGTTACTCTTTATCAGGGTGTGACGTTGGGGGCTATTCGTTTCAGGCTGGATGATAAAGGAAATCCGATCAATTTGCCCCGTCACCCGATAATCGAAGATAGTGTAGTGATTTATTCCAATGCCAATGTTTTGGGCCGCATCACTATCGGTGCCGGATCTGTGGTTGGCGGAAATGTTTGGTTAACTACCAGCATTCCCCCCAATACTAAGATTACCCAGCAAAAAGCAGTGGAGAACACATTTATAGATGGACTTGGGATATAAAAGTGTCTGTTTTATGTCGTGTAAGTTTTTGATTGTATGTTAACTAATTAATATAAACTAAATGGCTAAAAATGATTTACAGCGCAGTGTAACCACTGCAACAGCCCGTCAGTTGGCGAACACCACCAAAACAATCCCGCAGATGGGATCAATCACCCCGCGTTTATTACTTAAAGTGTTGCCGTGGGTGCAGGTCGACTCGGGAACCTACCGTGTTAATCGTACAAAGGTGGAATTGAAGAAAGCCGAACGTATTGCTATTGAATACCTCGAAGGCACACCAGCATTCAGAGCCGATTCTTTACGCCGGATTCCCCTGTTTTCGCATATCGACGAAAATATTGTGAATCGTCTTGCTAAACGTTTCGCTATCGAAGAAGTGGAACTGGGGCAAAACCTGATTAACGAGGGTGACGATCAGAAATTTTTCATTGTTGCCAAAGGGCAAGTGGAAATTATAAGCAAAGGTCCGCATGGTGAAGATCTGCGTATTGGTATTCTGACTCAAGGTGAATATTTCGGTGAGGCCGACCTTATTTCTGATAAACCAGCATCAGTGACCGTGCGTCCCATTACTCCGGGAGTTTTCTTTACGTTGAACAGCGAAGAGCTGGAAACCATTACCAAGGAAGTTCCCGATTTTCGCGAACAATTCCAGAAAGCCGTTGATGAACATCTCCGTCTGAAAGCGACCGTCAATACCCACGGCGAAAAGCATATCGACCTGGTTTCAGGACACGAAGAAGACAACATTATTCCTGAGACATACATCGACTACGAGGAAAATCCCCGCGAATATTCGCTCAATACTTTGCAAAC
>JAUZOF010000489.1 GCA_030706585.1 Bacteroidota bacterium | reverse complement strand
ATCCTGATTCAAAATAAATCAATCTTTGACGATACCGACTTCCAGCATTTTAATGCCCGCAAAAACAGAGTTGTACTGAAAAGTGACGAAAGTAATCTGAGTATTGAGTTCTCGGCTCTTGATATCGCATCAGCAGGGAAAATTCAGTATGCCTACATGCTTTCAGGAGTGGATAAAGACTGGACTTATGTAGGAAATAACCGCCGCTTCGTCAACTATGCCAACCTCCCGACCGGAACTTATACGTTTCTGGTAAAAGCCTGTGATGAAAACGGTATCTGGAGCGATAAGGTTACCTCGCTGGAGATCAAAATCCTTCCCCCGGCCTACAAAACCTGGTGGGCGTATCTGATCTACCTGGCACTGCTGGGTGCTGCGGCTTATTTTATGTCAAGAATGGTGGTTAACCGTATCCGCCTGCGTAACGAACTGAAGATTTCCAACATCGAGAAACTGAAGTCGGAAGAGCTGGCACAAATCAAGCTGCGCTACTTCACCAATATCTCCCACGAACTGCTGACTCCGTTAACAATCATTATGCTGATTATCGAAGGGCTGCAAAAACGCTACAAAAGCGACTCAGCACAATTCGATATCATGAAGGCAAATGCCAACCGCCTGAAAAGATTGATTCAGCAGATTCTTATTTTCCGGAAAACAGAAAGCGGAAATATGAAATTGAAGATTCAGGAGAGCGATGTGATTGCATTTATCAATAGCATTTGCCAGTCTAACTTCCAGCCGTTAACGATAGAGAAGAATATCAAATTCTCCATTATCTCCGACGAGCAGAGCTACATGGCCTACTTCGACCCGGATAAGCTGGATAAAATCCTCTACAACCTGCTATCAAATGCCTTCAAATATACGCCGAATGGTGGCGAAATTGCAGTTAAGATGAGCTTTATTCCCCGGATGGAGGATGTTATTCTCCGCCTCTCCGTATCAGATAACGGGGCCGGAATTGCCGAGGAGGATATTCCGCATATCTTTAAGCGCTTTTACATCAGCAGCGCTTCTGACCAGAGCCAGAGTCACGGTATCGGATTGGCACTGACTTACGATCTTATCCAGTTACATAAAGGAAATATCGAAGTGAAAAGCCAGTTGGGCGACGGTGCTGTATTTACCTTTGAAATTCCGGTCTCGAGGGAGGCTTACAGCGACGATGAGATTTATGTGGAGGAAGAAACTCAGGAGACAAATCCAGCTGTAACAGAACTCATCGGACACGATGAAGTGATCCTGCCTCCGGAGCAAAAGCAAGCTCAGGAGAACCAGACAATTCTGGTAGTGGAAGACAACCGCGAGCTGAACACGCTGATTGTCGAAAACTTCCGTCCGAAATACAATGTCCTCTCTGCCGAAAACGGGGTGCAAGCACTGGAACTTCTCAAAGAAAACGAGGTGGACCTGATCATCAGCGATATCATGATGCCGGAGATGGACGGACTCACCTTCTGCAAGCTGGTGAAAAACGACATCTCTACCAGCCACATCAATATGCTGATGCTGACGGCGAAAAACAGCATCGAGGACCGTATCGAATGTTACAATGCCGGTGCTGATGCTTACATTTCCAAGCCATTTGAACTGCGTGTACTCGATTCCCGTGCCGAAAACCTGATCAGTCGGAGAAGACAGAAGAATGTTTCCTTCCAGAGTAACCAGGAGATCAACATCTCCGAAATGGAGTACGGCTCCATCGACGAGACCTTCCTGCAACATGCGGTAAAAGCAGTGGAAAATAAGCTGTCCGATATTACTTTCGACTTCGACCAGTTTGCCATCGACATGGGGACTTCCAAATCAACCCTGCACCGTAAGATGAAATCGTTAACCGGCCTTTCTCCGGGCGAATTTATCCGCAATATCCGCCTGAAGCACGCAGCTAAAATGCTGGTCAACCACGTGGGCAATATCTCGGATATCGCTTACGCGGTAGGATTTAATGATCCGAAATACTTCAGCCGCTGCTTCAAGACTGAATTTGGTCTTACCCCGAAAGAGTATATCGATTCTCACAAAGCATAATAGCAAAGCCGCCGGATGTTTGTCCGGCGGCTTTGTTTTTTGGGGGTTATCACTCAAAGTGACTGTATGAAAACTCACAATTAAGTTTACAAACTGAATATCTTCAATCCAACTTACATTTCTTCATTACGCGTCAAGCGGCTTGAAGCCGCTGAACGCTAGCACACACCGAACAGCGGCTTCAGGCCGCTTGTCGGATGATTGCTCCAACTAATAATGCTAACGCAAAGAAAATCATAAAAACACCACATATTTTCATCCATATTGCATTAGACTTACTCTTTAATATGTTGTAGAATTTTGAGCCCTCTTCATATCTGGCTAACAAGACAAATTTTGAAATAGTCTTGTTTGTATTAAAGATAAAATTATATCCCAATACAAAGCAAACAATAGAGAATGGTAATAGTACTACAAACTTGATCATAATTATTTCTTCCCTTTTTAATTCTCCTGTTCTCCTAAGTCTTCCGAATCAGCACTCTGTGCCTAGTCCAAGTTTGAGCGCAGCGGGAACTTGGACTCAAAATTAATACAGTTTTCAAACTGCCTGTTATCAACCTAAGAAATAATCTTCAAGATTTGCGAAAGCAGTTACAAACTGCTCTTATTTTAGGTTCAGGTTTTGAAAACTTGAACCGGGAGTTACCTTCATCACATGCAATATTGAGAGAATCCCCCGGAAAACATGATGATTTAACCGGATAACATCCGTTTTTATTCCGATAAAAGCGGCGTTTCATCTATTTACTGGAGTTATCTGATAAAATATGAATGAAACAGATGCTGATTCATTAGTTTTCGGGGCAAAAACAACAGAAATCGGTCTGATTACAACTGTTTTTGGTCCGATAACAATTGGTTTTGGTCCGATTTAATAGATTTTCGAGACGATTACAATAGATTTCAGGGCGAAAACAACAGAAATCGGTCTGATTACAACTGTTTTTAGTCGGATAACAATTGGTTTTGGTCCGATTTAATAGATTTTCGGAACGATTACAATAGTTTTCGGAGCGAAAACAATAGGAATCGGTCTGACTACAACTGTTTTTAGGCTGAAAATAATTGTTTTCGGGACGATTTAATAGGTTTTCGGGATGATTGTGCTGTATTAGGGTGAAAACAACTAATTATTAGCCCATTTCATATGTATTCATATCTGAATATCCTCCTTTCAGCATAAAAAAACAGGATTACGGAAAGATTGTTATTTCAGATCCTCATGAAGCCATTTGAAAATAAGATCAATTAATTCACTCTTAATCTGAATAACTGTAACATTATTCGCATCATCTGTTCCAAAGTAAAAGAGCCGCAACTAACGCTGCGGCTCTCACCATCAAAAAACAATAGAACACCACCAAAACGGCTCTATTATTCCGTTTACACTTGTAATCTATAGATAAGTTTGAGTCAATCTATATTCAAACAAGAAATGACAATCTTCATCTGGAAAGAATAATTACTTTTTCATGACCGATGATATATATGCCATTATTCAGGCTTTTCAAAGCCTCTGCTTTTGTGTATT
>JAUZOF010000488.1 GCA_030706585.1 Bacteroidota bacterium | reverse complement strand
TTTCTCCTAATGGGCAGAGTGTTTGTTATAGTACGCATGGTTCATCCGGAAAATATCTTCCGGGAAATTTTATCAGGTCACTCTATCAGGATAGTAAAGGTCGAATCTGGATTTTAATGCAAAATTATGGCATTGCCCGGTATGATAGACAGACACTTCGTTTCATGGTAATGCCTTCGATAGGAGGCAATAACAATCCCTTCCGGATGATTGAAGATGAGCCGGATCATTTTCTGGTTTGTACCTGGGGGGATGGGTTATTTGCTATGGATTTGAAAGCTCTTCCCGGAAATCCGTTTCAAAAGGTTGGGGTTCAAAAGGAAGGACGTCGGGTTCCCATCAATGATATTGCCTACAGTATGGTGAAAGATAACAAAGCCGGATATATCTGGATTGTAACATTTGATGGGCTGGTGGTGCTTCAAAAGCGTGGAAACACTTATAATCAGATTGAGTCGGAATCAATGTTTCCCGAACCATATTACAAGCTTTTCCATGAGATCATGCAGGACCGTCAGGGAAATCTCTGGCTGGGCTCTGTCGGAGACGGTATTTTCAGACTGAAATTCAATAATAGTTCCATTCGTACCAATTCACTGGCTAAGTTAAAACAGACATTAGGGTTTTCTCCGATTGTGGTCGGGTTTTGTGAGTCAGCCGATGGGTATATTTATATCGTTGTAAACCGTAAAGGTGTCTTTGCTTACAACCGAAAGACCGGTGATGTATCTCCGGTTGCCAATCCCGAAATTCGGTCGATTCAAAGCGTTAGTGCTTTAAAGCGCATCCGGAGTACGCACGAAATCTGGTTGAAGAAGGAGGGAACTCCCGGTATTTACATCATGAGTGACCGGGTGAATAATGCCGTTCCCGTCCGTTTTATCCCGTTGCCCAAAAAGAATGCTGTTACCAACTCCGGTATTTGTGAAGATCACGAGGGGAATGTGTGGATAGGGATGGAAGATGGCCTTTATAGAAGATCTGTCGGAAGTGACAACGTAACATTGGTCAATCCGGGTATCACGAATGTGGCGGTGATCAAAGAGGATACAAAAGGCAATATCTGGGTAGGAAGTGAAAAGCAGGGGATTCTGAAACTGCAAAAGAAGCCAGGCTCCAGATCCTTCGTCGTTGAAAAGGTATTCAGCAAAACGAAAGGCAACCTTCAGACCAATTCGATTCAGTCAATCTGTTGCCGGAAGAATGGCGATGTCTGCATCGGTACCCGTGTGGGAAGCATTTACATCTATGATGAGAAGACAAACACGATGCAGGATGTGAGCCGCCTTTACGGAATCACGGAAGAGTCGGTGCTGGATATTCTGGAAGATAATCAGGGCGCACTCTGGATTTCAACGGTGAAAAAGATTATCCGCTTCAATCCCTCCAACCACATGACTACCTATTACACCCATTCCGATGGTATTCTGGTCAGTTCATTTGCCAAAGATGCCTGTATCAAGCTGGCTGACGGGACGATGATGTTTGGCGGCAACAAAGGCCTTTGTGCATTTGCCCCTAATGCAAATGATAAAAAATCGGCATCCGGGCAGAAAGTATATATCACCGATATTGAGGTGAAGAACCAATCCATATTTGACAATGACAGCAGCCAGTATTACGATGCCGACAAAAAGAGATTGACCCTCAAAAGTTCGGACGATGACCTGAGTCTTGAATTTTCATCCCTGAATCTATCTTCCGCCGATAAAATCCAGTATGCCTATAAGCTGGACGGGCTGAATAATGACTGGGTGTATATGGGCAATAACCGCCGTTTTGTCAACTATACCAACCTGCCGGCGGGGAAATATACCTTCATGGTCAAAGCGACCGATGAGTCCGGCACCTGGAGTAATCAGATAACAACACTGGAGATTATCAAGAAACCGCCGTTTTATCTTTCCTGGTGGGCCTATCTTGTTTACCTGATTCTGTTGGGTGTGGGTGTGTATTTTGTTTATAACAGGATTAAGCTTCGCAATAAACTCAGGATTTCCCAAATTGAAAAAGAGAAGTCGGAAGAGTTGGTGCAGACCAAGCTTCGTTATTTTACCAATATTTCCCATGACCTGCTTACCCCATTGTCCATCATCTCATTGCTGGTGGATGAATTGTTGCAAAAGCACCGGGAAGATCAAGCGCAGATTGATAAAATCAAATCGAACGTAGATCGCCTGAAGCGGTTGATTCGTCAGATTCTGGCTTTCCGTAAGATTGAAAGCGGGAATATGAATCTGTCGGTGAAGCAGGCTGATATTGTTGCCTTTATTCGTGAAGTCTGTTACACCAATTTCCTGCCCCTGATCCAAGAAAAATCAATCGACTTTTCGCTGACGGTTGAGGCTGAAAGTCTGTCTGCTTATTTTGATCCGGATAAGTTGGATAAAGTATTGTATAATATTCTTTCAAATGCCCTGAAGTTTACACCTGAAGGTGGTGAAATAAAGGTCAAAGCTTCATTTCCTGAATCTGATGGGGTAAAATATCTGCAACTTTCGGTAAGTGATTCGGGAAAAGGAATTGATGAAAAGGATTTGCCGCATATTTTTACCCGCTTTTATATTAGCAGCAGTTCCGATCAAAGCCAGAGCAACGGGATTGGCCTGGCTCTGACCCGAGATCTGATTCAGATTCATAAAGGGGAAATCCGGGCAGAGAATATTCCGGGTAAAGGCGCCTGCTTTACCTTCCGGATTCCGGTTTTCAGAGAGGCTTTTGCCGATGATGAAATTAATCCGGGTGAGATTTACCGGTATGTTTCAAGAAATAAAACTCCGGAATTGAATGTGGCTGATGAACCGGCTATGATTTCTAACCCGGAACCAACAACCGGAAGTACGTTGCTGGTGGTTGAGGACAATAAGGAACTAAACCGGATTATTGTGGATTATCTGGGCCAACAGTATAAGGTGTTGTATGCATATAACGGGGTTGAGGCACTCTCACTGGTGGCCGAGCACGATATTGACCTCATTATCTCCGATGTGATGATGCCCGAAATGGATGGTTTGACGCTGTGTCGTACCCTGAAGTCAGACCTGGCAACCAGCCACATCGATATTCTGCTTCTGACGGCAAAAGTAGCAGCCGATGATCAGGTGCAATATTTCAAAGCCGGCGCTGATGCCTATATTCCGAAACCATTTGAAATGAAGGTGCTGGAAGCGCGGGTGCAAAATCTGATTGAGAAACGGAAACAAAAGGCCGGTGAGTTTAGGGTGCAGAAGGAGGTAGGCATATCGGCCATGCAGTATAACTCATTGGATAATGAGTTTATGAAAAAGGCATTGGAGGTGGTTGAAGCCCGGATGGGAGAATTCACCTTCGATTTCGATCGGTTCGCGATAGAGATGAATGTCTCCAAATCAACCCTGCACCGCAAACTGAAATCATTAACCGAACTTTCCCCCGGTGAGTTTATCCGGAACGTTCGTCTCAAACATGAACGGCTCCCTGTCGAGCGTCCACCCTCGGGGCCGCCCGTTGACGCGGGGCAGGTCGGGACCGGTGAGGATATACCCCTGGTCGTTTCGCTCCAGAAGGCCGGCCACCATCTCGGTACGGGGCGCCG
>JAUZOF010000487.1 GCA_030706585.1 Bacteroidota bacterium | reverse complement strand
CACAAACTATCATCCTTTATCATTTGGACAGCAGCCGGCATCTTTATCTGTGCCTCTGCGGTCAATAAACCGGCACAACCGATCAAACAGGTTCCCTTTACACAGGTACATTTTACCGACAACTTCTGGGCGCCCCGCATCGAAATCAACCGTACCGTCTCCATTCCTTCCGCTTTTAAAGAGTGTGAGAAAAATGGTCGTTTCGATAACTTCGCCTTAGCCGGAAAGTTGATCAAAGGCGAACACAAAGGCGACTTCTCGTTCGACGATACCGACCCTTATAAAGTTATTGAAGGTGCTTCTTATTCATTAGCGGCAAAATACGACAAGAAACTGGACGCTTACCTTGATAGCGTGATCAACCTGATCGGTGCGGCACAGGAACCGGACGGCTACCTGACCACCTGCGTGACCAATAAATGCACCCGTCTTTCGGGCTGGTGGGGAAATGCCCGCTGGGAAAAGATCAACAGCCACGAGCTGTACAACTGCGGTCACATGTACGAAGCGGCGGTCGCCCACTATCAGGCGACCGGTAAAAGAACGTTCCTCAACATTGCCATCAAGAATGCCGATCTTATCTGTAAAGTATTTGGACCAAATGCCGGACAGATCCACCGTCCGTCAGGCCACCCGATTGTGGAAATGGCTTTGGCAAAACTTTATAAAGTGACGGGGACCAAACGCTATCTCGATCTGGCAAAATATTTTGTGGAGGAGACCGGTCGCGGTACCGACGGCCACCACCTGAGCGAATACAGTCAGGATCACATGCCTATCCTGAAACAGGATGAGATTAAAGGACATGCCGTAAGAGCCGGGTATCTCTATTCCGGTGTTGCTGACGTAGCGGCATTGACCAACGACAAAGCCTATTTCGATGCATTGACCCGGATCTGGGAAAATATGGTGAGCAAGAAAATGTTCATCACCGGAGGAATAGGATCGAGAGCGCAGGGCGAAGGTTTCGGTCCGAACTACGAACTCAACAACCAGACCGCTTATTGCGAAACCTGCGCTGCTATCGCTAATGTATATTGGAACGAACGTATGTTCTTGGCCACCGGTGATGCCAAATACATCGACGTACTCGAACGCGCATTGTACAACGGTGTTATCTCAGGCGTTTCCCTGAGTGGAAATAAATTCTTCTACGACAATCCATTGGAATCAATGGGACAGCACGACCGCCAACCTTGGTTTGGATGCGCCTGCTGTCCGGGAAATATCACACGCTTTGTGGCCTCTGCTCCGGGGTATGCCTATGCCACTCAGGCCAATGATATTTTGATAAATCTCTATGTACAAAGTAACAGTAAGATTAAAACTGCAACTAATACCGTTCAACTGAACCAAACCAGTCAGTATCCGTGGGACGGAAATGTGAAGATTTCGGTAAAACCGCTGAAGCCGGGCAATTTTGCCATCAAACTTCGTATCCCCGGTTGGGTGAAAGACGAACCGGTTCCTTCTGATCTTTACAAATTCACCCAAAAAGCAGGAGCCGGTTATGAGATTTGGGTAAATGGCAACAAAATTGCGTTAACCGCTCAAAACGGATACGCTGTCGTTTCCCGCAACTGGAAAAGCGGTGATGTGATTGAATTGAAACTACCAATGCCGGTTCGCCGCATTCAGGCTAATCCCGAAGCAAAAGACGATCAGGGTAAACTGGCCATCGAGCGCGGTCCGATCATGTATTGCCTCGAAGGTTGGGATCAGGGCGACAAGCATATTTTCAACAAATACATTCCTGAGAATGCGAAAATGGAATTCCGTTATCAGAAAGATTTGCTGAACGGAGTGGGAACGCTCTCCGGCAAAGCAGTCGAAATATCCAAAGACAATGCCGGAAAGGTGGTGGAAAAAGAGGTTCCGTTCATGGCCATTCCTTACTCCACCTGGGATAACCGCGGCAGTGATGAGATGGCGGTCTGGATTCCGGCTTCGGCATCGTATGCAAAACCAACTCCCGAACCAACCATTGCTTCTAAAGCACAAACCGTGGTTATGAGAGTTCCTATTCAAAATGATGCGCCGCTGATCTCTTCTCCCGAAGAATCGACCTGGGGGGTAAATGATCAATGGGAACCTAAAAGTTCTTCGGATATTTCCAAACCATATCATTACTGGTGGTTGAAAAAGGGAACCCCGGAAGCGATTGCCTATGAGTTTGAAAAAGAAGAAACTGTATCAAGCGTTCAGGTGTATTGGCTTGAGCTTGACCACTACGATGGCGATTTCCGTGTGCCCGAAAGCTGGAAACTCTATTACAAAGACGGAAATGAATGGAAAGAGGTACAACCATTAGATAAATACACGACCCGGAAAGATTGCTACAACACGCTCAATTTCACTCCCGTTAAAACGACCGGACTGAAGATTATAGCCAAGCTGCAAAAAGGGTTTTCAGGGGGTGTGCTGGAGTGGAAAGTTAACTGACAGTCAATAGGTAACATATACTGTGCTTTTTCATCATCGTTAGTTTGCGCTTCTTCGGCAGTCACCCGGTTTTAGGGTTAACCGGAACTGTCGGATTAGCCGACTGACACAACAGGACTAAACGAGTTCATCAAAATAAACACCTTAAATTCCTAAATCAGTAAAAAACATGAAAGTAAATTTTAGCTCCAATGGCTTTCTTAGCGAAGGCTTGTTAAAAGTTGCGGCATGTGTACTTCTGACCTCCGGAGTGGGTATCAGCCAGATGTGGGCTGCTCCTGCCGGAAATGCAGCAGTAACGGTAAGCCAGCAAAACGCTATGACGATCACGGGTAGGGTTGTCAGTGATAAAGGGGAAAGCCTGCCCGGTGTAAATATCGTTGTAAAAGGTACCACAAACGGAACGATTACTGACATCAACGGTAAATTCAAGCTTCAGGCCAGCCCAAAATCTGTTCTGGTATTCTCCTTTATGGGATATATCTCCCAGGAAGTGGTAACCGGCAAAGCCCAGACCCTGAATGTTACGTTGAGAGAAAACACCAAACTCATTGACGAGGTGGTGGTCATTGGGTACGGTACACAGAAAAAAGGAGATGTGACCAGTGCGGTGGCCCATGTGAAATCGGAAGATTTTATCCAGGGTAAAATCGGAGATGCAGCCGAACTGGTAAAAGGTAAGATTGCCGGGTTGAGCATAGTCAAATCATCGGGTGACCCGAATGCCACTTCCAGCATTATGCTTCGTGGTATTACCACGATCGTGGGTAATGTATCACCGCTTGTATTGGTAGATGGAGTGGAAGGTTCTCTGACCTCTGTTGCTCCTGAAAACGTAGCCTCCATCGACGTTTTGAAAGACGCTTCGGCTGCTGCAATTTACGGAACCCGCGGTGCTAACGGGGTAATACTTATTACCACTAAATCTGGCAAACGAGATACTCCATCCCGCGTCACCTACACAAGTTACGGCTCGTTGTCACAATGGTACAAGACCGCCGATTTCATGAATACCAACGACATCATCTACGCACGCACCGCCTTCCCTTATGACGGCTATGACACCGATTGGTTGAAAGCTGTTACCCGTAAGGCCGGTTATACGCAGAACCATTCGTTGAGCCTGGAAGGTGGAT
>JAUZOF010000486.1 GCA_030706585.1 Bacteroidota bacterium | reverse complement strand
CTTATTCGACGCGACGGTAATGATCTCGCGGTAAGTTCCTTTTTTGATGTAAATTGTATACCAACTGCTGTTGTTGACAGGGGCTGCATTAATTGCTGCTTGGACCGTGGAATAATTACCGCTTCCATCTTTGGCAACAATGGCATCAAATACTTTGGCAATCGGTTGCGGACGGTTCATGGTCCTGAAATGAATGGTAATTCCGACATACGGATTTCCGGCAATATCGGTCAGCGCACCAGCTGGTACCGTAAAGGTGTAATCGGTATTGTAGCTCAGTTTGCTATAGGCAAATGTTACCGTTTTTGACCCAAATGAAGGAGTCAATGCAGTAGAACCCAATGTACAGTTTCCGGTTCCGGCTTTCAGCTTCTCATCAAAAGTCAATACAATCGACCCGTTTGCTGAAGCATTGGTTGCCCCTTCAGCCGGTACGGTTGAAATAAGCGTTGGCGCAGTTACATCATTGACAACTGCTTTGTCGGCATAAACATAAATATTAGTCAGGGTAGTTCCGTCAATATCAGCGGCATTGCCCAGCAACGGAGAACTGCTTGTATCTTCAATCCATCGAACATATAATTTGGTCAGGCCTTCAGCCTCAACCGGCAATGTGTCATTCAGATTCACCCAACCGCTATTATAGACCGGAGTCACATCCACCTGTTTGCGATTGGTAAAGTTTACCCCATCGACAGAGTATTGCAGCTTAACAACCGGATACATGTGATAGGAACCGCCCACCATTGACTTGATGCGAATGTTTTTATAACCAACTGTAGAAAACGAGGCCTGGCAATATCGCGGAGTGGAGAAGCTTGCTGCCGGATTTGACATACGGATGCATGGGTACAAAGGAGAAAAGAGCCCCGTACTGGCAGACCAGCTAGCGGTTGTTCCGTCTGCATTCTTCAGAGAGAACAAGCCGATATTTGAAGTCTCGGAATAATAGTCTCCCTGACGTTCTGAATTAGGAGTCTGCGCACTAAAATTCCAACCAACAATAAACGGTATTTCATCAAATGTGGCAGTCAGGGTCGTATCTGATTTAACCTGAATGGTGCGTGACAATCCGGTAGTCTGGTCTTCCCAGTTGAGGAAGTTTGTAACTGCATTCGGGACTGCAGACATAGTCACTACCGTGCCCGTTTCATATTTCCCGTTAGTCGGAGATGGAATCAAGGTCACTTTGCCCCATTGGCTTCCCAGAATATTTACGTTATAATTAAATGTTGAGACCGGTTCAAATACAGCTTTTATGGTCTTATCGGCATCAAGTACAACATTATAGGGATTATCTATTGAAAGTTCGTTATCCGAACCATCCACCCACTTGATAAATTTATAGCCGAATGCTTTTGCAGCGGTAAGCTTTACCGATGTATTAATATCGTATTTATCACTGGCCGGCATTCGGATAATCGTTCCGGCCTCTGCAATATTACCGGAAGTCAAAAGAGTTACCTGTTGGGAGGTTGATGTATAATCCCCCCATATTTTCAAATCAGTCAGGTATGCGTTCTGAGCCGAATTGAGATTGGTAAATTTCAACTGGACGTTGGTGCGGTTTCCCGGAATGGTAATGGTGGTACTGTCACCGCCGGCAGGTATTGCGTAACTATTGTAAATCGAAACCCAATCGGCATCTCCATCTGCTTTTTTCCAGACCTGGAAACCACGGGAACTACCGGTAGCTGCTTCAACAAAATAGATTTTTGTAACTGGCTTCAATGCTGATGTCTGGATATACGGAGTGGCCGTTTTGGCACACATTAGATAACCGGTGGTACAGATATTATAGTTAAACTTCGTATTTGTTCCGGCAGGATCCACCGCTACTTCACTTAATGTAAATGTCAGTGTTTCTTTCGAGAAATCAGTTGTTTTGTCAATTGCTGTTGGAGTCGTTGACGAGGCTAATGTGGACCAGGTCTGAAAATTGTCAGAATAGAGCAATTTCTCTTCTGACCATGAATTGATTGCAGCAAATAGCAATGCAATCAAAAAAACGGAGAATTTTTTCATGCGTAAATAGTTTATAATTAGGAATCAGATAATGGAACAGAAAGGACAATTATGCCCCTTTGCTAAGCAAATTTAGCTGTAGGACAAGGTGCGCAACGGAGGTAAACAGGTAAAAACAGGTAGATGAACTGGTATACGATAAAACGCAGTACAAGGAGACCAAAAAACACTACATTTTGTACCAATTATTATAACAAGGCAAAAAAAGGTAGTCAAACGGTGATGAAGCCATGGATAGGATTGCATAAAAAATGAGGTTATCTCAACTCTGGAAACAACCTCATTTTTAAGCATGTATATATTTCGCTGTTACATCTTTCGGTTAATGCCCGACTTGTATTCACTCGGATTCATGCCGAATTTCTGTTTGAAGCAACGGCTGAAATATTTCGTGTCATTCATTCCGACATTAAAGGCTACCTGGCTGATGTTTGTTTCACCGACTTCCAGCATTTGTGCTGCCTTTTGCAGACGAAACTCCCGGATAAAATCAACCGGTGCCATACCTGTCAGACCCTTTATCTTTTTGAAAAATGAAGATCGGCTGACTCCGACACTTGCCGAGATGTCGTCAATGTTCATTTCGGCATTATCATAGTTCTCTTCGATAAACTTTATCGTTTTACTGATAAATGCTTCGTCCAGATTCGTTACTTCCGGTTTGGATAAAGTGATTACTCCTCCGGACAATGACGATTTGAAATAGCTCTGAAGTTGTTCCCTGATTTTCAACAGGTTCTCAATCCTGGCTTCCAGATAGGTCAGGCTGAACGGCTTGGTAATGTAATCGTCGACGCACAACGCCATGGCATCCAGTTTCGTTTCCATATCCGTTTTCGCAGTCAGGAGAATGAATGGAATATGGCTGGTATTCAGGTCTTGTTTGATTATCCGCGCCAGAGCAATTCCATCCATATCCGTCATCATAATGTCGGAAATAATCAAATCAGGCACATACGAAAGTGCCAGTTCACAAGCTTCCCGCCCATTCTCCGCTTCATAAATTTCGTATTGCTCACATAATGATGACTTCAGGAAAGCGCGTAATTCGCTATTATCTTCTGCTATCAGAATTGAAAAACGCTCTTTCGCCTGCTCATCTGCCCCGCCTATTGATTGGACAATATTTCCGGGGGCTTCCGTTGATATTTGTGACGAAACTTCAGGGGCTTCGACAGCCGGCTCTTTATCCTGCAACAGATACTCCACTTCTGATCCAAAATGACTATTCCCTTTCCGGAAAATAACGCTGAAAGCCGAACCTTTGCCCGTCTCACTTTCCACGTCAATGCTGGCATGGTGCAGTTCAACCAGCTCTTTGGTCAGTGAAAGCCCGATACCGGTTCCGGATTGTGCACTTACATTTCTGGAGGCAAAGCTTTCAAACCGCTCAAAAAGCAGCTTCAGCCGTTCCCGTGCAATTCCCGAAGCAGAATGCCTGGGTGCTGCACCCTTCGAGCGCGAATGACGTCACTAGCGCCGCAAAGAGCGCGGCCGGACGAAGGAAGCGGGTGAACTGGGACATCAGCGCGTCCCTCCTTGCGCCGCGCGGCGCG